>JBDNFH010000051.1:0-7266 GCA_041689915.1 Candidatus Nanopelagicales bacterium
ACCACAGCGAGGAAGGCCAAGCGGCCATGACAATGACAGATCCGATCGCAGACATGCTTGCACGTCTGCGTAATGCAAATTCGGCGTATCACGAAACTGTGTCCATGCCACACTCCAAGATCAAGTCACATATTGCGGAGATCTTGAAACAACAGGGTTATATTGCCAGCTTCGACGTCGCAGACGCAGAAGTAGGCAAAACCCTCACCCTTAACCTTAAATATGGACCATCGCGTGAGCGTTCCATTGCTGGATTGCGCCGCGTATCCAAGCCAGGGCTGCGGGTCTACGCAAAGAGCACCAACCTTCCCAAGGTTCTTGGTGGTCTTGGCATTGCCATTTTGTCCACCTCGACCGGGTTGCTTACTGACCGCCAGGCCGCAAAGAAAGGCGTAGGTGGGGAAGTCCTCGCCTACGTTTGGTAGGAGGAGCAATGTCACGTATTGGACGAGCACCAGTCCCGGTGCCAGCAGGAGTCACGGCCACGATCAATGGGCAAGACATCTCGATTGTGGGGCCCAAGGGGTCTTTGGCAATGACGATTGCAATTCCGATTATGATCAAACAAGAGGGCGACGAAATTCTAGTTACCAGGCCCAATGACGAGCGTTCTTCACGCTCATTGCACGGTCTGAGCCGGACTTTGATTGCAAACATGATCACCGGCGTCACCGCTGGGTATGAAAAGACCTTGGAAATTGTGGGTACCGGTTACCGTGTCGCAGCAAATGGCAATGCTCTCGAGTTCGCTCTTGGATTTAGCCATCCCGTTGTTGTTACCGCACCAGAAGGAATCACTTTCGCGGTGGAGTCACCCATTAAGTTCAAGGTGATTGGAATTGATAAGCAAAAGGTTGGCGAAGTCGCTGCGAATATTCGCAAGATCCGCAAACCAGAACCTTATAAAGGTAAGGGCGTTCGCTACGAAGGCGAAGTTGTCCGTCGCAAGGCTGGAAAGGCTGGTAAGTAATGAGTTCCTTCGCCCCAAAGCTTGGCTCAGGCAGTAAGACTGCCGTTGGTCGCAAGCGTCGTCACCTTCGCGTTCGCAAGAAGGTTTCCGGTACCGTGCTGCGCCCACGTTTGGTTGTGAACCGTTCGGCACGCCATGTATTCGCACAGTTGGTAGACGACGTACAAGGTGTGACATTGGCTTCGGCATCCACCATGGAGACTGGCCTTCGTGGTGCTGACGGTGACAAGACTGCAAAGGCACGCAAGGTGGGAAATGAACTTGCTGCACGTGCACAAAAAGCTGGAATCGACACGGTGGTTTTTGACCGTGGTGGCCACAAGTACCACGGTCGCGTTGCTGCTCTCGCTGAGGGCGCTCGCGAAGGCGGACTCAAGTTCTAATTTTTCAATCGGGAAGAGGTAACAATGTCTGATACGTCGCGCCGCACTGGTGGCGGAGGCGAGCGTCGGGATCGCAAAGATCGCGGCCCACGCGAGGAGAAGTCAAACCTGCTTGAGCGCGTAGTCGCGATCAACCGCGTCTCCAAGGTCGTTAAGGGTGGTCGTCGCTTTAGCTTCACCGCTCTCGTGATCGTTGGCGACGGCGACGGAAGCGTTGGCGTGGGCTACGGGAAGGCAAAGGAAGTTCCGGCAGCGATTGCTAAGGGCGTGGAAGAAGCTAAGCGCAGTTTCTTCAAGGTTCCCCGTATCCAAGGAACAATCCCGCACCCAATCACAGGCGAAGCGGCTGCCGGTGTAGTCATGCTGCGCCCAGCCGCACCCGGTACCGGCGTTATTGCCGGTGGCCCAGTTCGTGCCGTATTGGAATGCGCTGGCATCCATGATGTACTCAGTAAGTCACTTGGATCAGACAATGCAATCAACATTGTGCACGCGACAGTTGCAGCACTTAAGGGACTTGAGTCCCCAGAAGCTGTGGCAGCCCGCCGTGGACTACCTCTTGAAGATGTCGCACCGGCAGCACTTCTGCGGGCTCGCGCAGCAGGGGCAGGTGCGTAATGGCACAGATTAAGGTCACTCAGATCAAGTCAGAGATTGGTGGCACGAGTAATCAGCGCAATACATTGCGATCACTCGGTCTCAAGCGAATCGGTGACACAGTGATAAAGGAAGACCGACCAGAGTTTCGCGGAATGGCTAATACCGTCTCGCATCTGGTGGTTGTCGAGGAGGTTAAGTAACTATGACACTTAAAGTTCATCACCTACGTCCGGCACCCGGTGCCAAGACAGCCAAGACTCGTAAGGGTCGCGGTGAAGGCTCAAAGGGTAAGACCTCAGGCCGAGGCACTAAAGGAACAAAAGCCCGCTACCAGGTTAAGGTCGGCTTCGAGGGTGGCCAAATGCCCCTTCACATGCGTCTGCCTAAGCTCAAAGGTTTTACAAGCCCGAACACCAAGGTGTACCAGGTGGTTAACGTCGCTGCGATTGAAAAATTGTTCCCAGAGGGCGGCACCATTGGTGTTGCTGAGCTCGTAGCCTCAGGTGCAGTCCGCAAGGGCTCTCCGGTCAAGGTACTGGGTTTGGGAGATATTTCGGTCAATGTTAATGTGACCGCAGATAAATTCTCAGGTGCAGCTCGTGACAAGATCGTTGCCGCGGGTGGGTCAGTAACCGAACTGTAAGCAGGAGGCCAAATGCACATCAGTGCGTTCAGGGATGCCCTGCGTACACCGGATCTCCGCAAGAAGATCCTGTTTACACTTGGCTTGCTAGCGATTTACCGCCTGGGAGCGGTTCTGCCGACCCCAGGCGTTGACTACTCAGCAATCCAACGGTGCATTGACGTTGTGCAAGATAACTCTGTTTACGCTCTGATTAACCTCTTCAGCGGTGGAGCACTGCTCCAACTTTCAGTCTTTGCCCTCGGTATCATGCCCTACATCACCGCAAGCATTATTTTGCAGTTGCTGACGGTTGTGATTCCCAGACTCGAAACACTCAAGGCTGACGGCAATGCCGGACAAGCAAAGATCACCCAGTACACGCGTTTCGTGACAATTGGTTTGGCAATCATCCAGTCAACTGCGATTCTTACCCTCGCACGATCACCCGGTCGGCTGTTCCAAGGGTGTAATGAGGAAATTCTTCCCAATCAAGCCGTTTGGGTAATGCTCGTCATGATCACCGTCATGACTGCCGGAACCGCGATCGTTATGTGGTTCGGTGAGCTCATCACCGAGCGCGGTGTGGGTAACGGTATGTCCGTACTGATCTTCACCTCAATCATTGCGGTTATCCCCGCACAGTTTGCCAATATTCTCGTCAGCCGTGGGGCATTCACCTTCGTCATCACATTATTGGTTGGCTTGGTTGTTATCACTTTCGTGGTGTTCGTCGAGCAAGCCCAGCGCCGAATCCCCGTCCAGTACGCAAAGCGAATGGTGGGACGCCGAATGTATGGCGGCACGTCCACCTACATTCCGCTTAAGGTCAATATGGCCGGTGTTATCCCGGTTATTTTTGCGTCATCTCTGCTCTTCCTACCAACCCTGTTTGTCCAGCTCTCCGGTAGCCTGTCTGGTTGGGCGCAATGGCTGCAGTTGAACTTTGGAACCGGCAGCGGTTCGTGGTACTTAGGGACCTACTTCCTGTTAATCGTGTTCTTCTGCTATTTCTATGTATCTATTACGTTTAATCCAACCGAAGTTGCCGACAACATGAAGAAGTATGGCGGTTTCATCCCTGGAATCCGGGCCGGACGCCCAACCGCTGAATACCTGGACTACGTACTCACTCGTTTAACCGCTCCGGGTTCACTGTACCTGGGCACGATCGCGGTGATACCGGTATTTGCCTTCGACTTCCTGGGTGTGTCAACGCAGTTCATCTTCGGTGGCGTCTCGCTGCTGATCATGGTCGGCGTTGGCCTTGATACCGTCAAGCAAATCCAGGCCCAATTGCAGCAACGCAATTACGAGGGATTCCTAAAGTAGGTAAGTAGCGTCGCTGGGGGATTGCTGCTCCGATATGCTGCCGTCGTATGCGCATCGTTTTCATGGGCCCACCGGGGGCAGGTAAAGGTACCCAAGCAGAGTTGCTGTCGAAAGAGCTTGGGATTCCCCACATTTCGACCGGAGATATTTTTCGTGCCAATGTCAGCGAAGGCACCCCACTTGGCAAAGAAGCCCAGTCCTACATGGACGCTGGCGAGTACGTACCCGATGGAATCACAAACGCAATGGTTAGTGATCGCCTTACCCATGACGACGCTTATCCAGGCTTTATTCTCGACGGTTACCCCAGAACCATTGAGCAGGTTGCTGAACTTGATGCGATGTTGCACTCAAGCGGAACAAAGATTGATCGGGTTATTGAACTGAGCGTTGATGTTGACGTGGTTGTTGCGCGTCTCGTAAGGCGCTCAGCCGAGCAAGGTCGCACCGACGACACCGAAGAAGTATTGCGCCGTCGCCTCGAGGTGTACTCAGAACAAACCGCTCCGCTGATTGAGATTTACCAAGGTCGCGAACTGCTTGCGCAAGTTGATGGCCTCGGTGACATCGCGGCTGTCACAACTGCAATTCTGCTTGCGGTTAATGCCTAAGCGACCACATGGGATTTCGTAAAAAAGAGCGCGTTCAGATCAAGACTCCAGAACAAATTGAGCTAATGCGCATTGCTGGCAAAGTTGTTGCAGACACTTTGGAAACCCTTCGCACCAGTGTTGCTCCCGGAATCACTACCGGAGAACTTGATGCTATTGCCCGCGAATGTATTTACGGTGCTGGAGCAACGCCGTCATTTCTGGGCTACTACGGATTCCCTGCGGTGATCTGCACCTCGGTCAATGAAGAAGTTGTGCATGGAATTCCCGGTGACAAGGTGGTCAACGAGGGCGACCTAATCTCAATTGATTGCGGTGCAATCGTGGACGGCTGGCACGGTGACGCAGCGATTAGCGTGATCGCATCAAGTAACCCGCAGCCATCAATCCAAAAGCTCTCCGACGTCACACGAGCATCACTGGATGCGGGCATAATGGCTGCAGTAGCCGGCAATCGCATGGGCGACATCGGCTCAGCGATTGAAGCAGTGATTCGAAGCACTGGTCCCTATGGCATCGTTGAAGATTACGTTGGGCATGGAATTGGCACCGAAATGCACATGTACCCACCCGTCCCTAATTACGGCAGGGCAGGCGAAGGCCTGGTACTCAAAGTGGGCATGGTGCTGGCGCTGGAACCCATGGTCACAATCGGATCCCCTGAAGTAGTTACTTTGGTTGACGACTGGACCGTTGTCACAACGGATGGGAATTGGGCAGCTCATTGGGAGCACACGGTCGCGATCACCGAATCGGGACCCCAGGTCCTCACCACCAACAACACAACCAAGGGCTGAGTTTCCCAGTTCCTGGGAAACTCAGACATAAAATCCGACAAATCGAGTCGATTTGTCCATCTCATCCAGGTCGGTACTCCCAGGCTGGTTTGCACGGGCCGGGGACTTCGATCGCTAGCTCAGATTGAATGCGCCGTCATTGCGTAATGAGATCTCCGAGAAAATGGAATCCGGTTCACTGACCGAAATCCTACCGACAGATATTGCTTCTAGGAAGCCCGAGTAGTCGGCCTTGGACTGTTGTGAGTAACCCACCGCAAAATTGAGCATTGCTAAATCGAATGAAGTATCTTCTCCAATAAAAGATGAAATCGCCTCAGCATTTCCTGAGCGGGCATGTGCCCGCGCCAAGGCACTTCCGCAAATGTGGGCGTAGGCCTCAAGGTCATTATCACTAAATGAATCAACGTCGGGTGACCATTTCTTGTCACGCAATTGACGCACGTAGTAGCTCTTCCCACCATCGCCATCAAACCAACCTAAGAAAGCATCTGTCGCTGCCTGAATGTTTCGTTGGCCGTCGGTGACTCGCTTGCTGTGACTTTCCGAAGTTGAATCAGGCACCCAAGGCTCGAGCACGCTCGCGACTGCTTGCTTTACTTGAAGGACGAGCAGGTCATTTGCATCCCGGCCCTGCAGCAGAACAATGTAAGCGAGTAAACCAATACTGCCAACCCCGACGACCTTGTGGCCGAAGTCAACAATGCGATACCGATCCAGCAGGATGCGGCGATCACATAAAAGTGTTTTTTTATATCGATCAAAGGCAAGGTTGATGGCTTCCATGACACCTTCGGCAAGTGATAGTCGAACCACAAGTGGGGGTTTATTGATAAACTGCCGTTGGCCATCAACTTCAACGGTTAGTTTTTTTATGGCTGACCACTGATCACGTTTCTCTGCAGCATTAAAGCCCTTGTTCATCCTGGCCATACCGCTTTCAGAAAGGGCACCACTTTTCGTGATCGCTCCCAAGCTTTTTGCATCAACGCGGAAGTACCAGGTGTCAACAAAAGTTGAAGCTGCAAATTCAGTCATCGCGAGTCGGTAGGCCACTGTCCCTGCCAGGATGACGGCCTCTTGGCAATTTTCGGGCCGGTTAGCAGTTGCTATTGCAAAGCTGGTCACCATGCGCTGCACGTCCCATTCAAAAGGTCCAGGAAAAGTTTCATCAAAATCATTAAGATCAAAAATTGTTCTGCGATCAGCCGTTGCAAAAATTCCAAAGTTGCCCAAATGCGCATCACCACATAGCTGAACTTGCAGTCCCGAGTTGGGCCCTGGACCTAAATCATTAGCCATCAGAGCGGCACTGCCTCGATAGAAAGCGAATGCACTCTGTGACATTCGCGAATAGCGAATGGGGAGGAGGGTGGGAACCCGTTGCTCTCCTTGGGCAACCAGTGTGGCAATGGGATCCGGGCGTGTTGGTGAAGGGATAAAGGTGCCAAGTTGCGCCAATTCGATCATGCGCTGACTCTGGCCCAGCAACGCTCCACTGTCAATTGGATACATTTTGCTAAATTCCGAGAATCGAGTTGAATTGGCACCCCCCGACTCCATGGGAGAAGAGGGCCTTGCGTAGACTCTGACGGCTGAAGTGGTGAACGCTTCTGGCTGTAATCATAGGGAAGCGGAGTACATGGCTAAAAAAGACGGCGCGATCGAACTCGAGGGTTTGATCACCGAGTCTTTGCCTAATGCAATGTTCAGGGTTGAGTTGGATAACGGGCACAAGGTACTCGCCCACATCAGCGGAAAAATGCGGATGCATTACATCCGAATACTTCCCGATGACCGCGTTGTGGTTGAGCTTTCACCCTATGACCTCACCCGCGGTCGCATTGTTTATCGTTACAAGTAATAACCGTTTTCACTAGAAACTCGAGAAAGAGTAACCATGAAGGTGCAACCCAGCGTCAAAAAGATCTGCGACAAGTGCAAGGTCATC
>JBDNFH010000052.1:0-5186 GCA_041689915.1 Candidatus Nanopelagicales bacterium
AAAATTGTGTCGTCCAGATGAGTACCTTCCGGGCGTCTGAGGCAAAATCTGAAGACACTTCTTAGTGGCAGCCTTGCCATAAGTTCACTACAAAGTGGTCTCAGAATTTCTCTAGGGGGCCGTCTTCATGATGAAACCGCACCCACAAATGTACTTTGTGCGACTTTTATAAATCTGGGAGCTCCGAGGCGACCTAAAACATCGACTGTGAGCGCTAACCATGCGCGATGGGCATAGTTTTATGTGCGTTGGAAGCCCCTTGGTGCCTAGATGCACGTGGGTTTAAAGATAGCCGAGATTGGGCATCATGGCCGTGATATATGGCCCTCAACGTGACCACTAGGGGCCCCTACTTATAAAAGTAAAAATGAGCTCCCTGTACTAGTAGTGCTACCATCCGCGCCCCTCTCGAGCCGCCGCCGTTTTGGCGGCCCCTGACTGCACACGGAGCTGGTACTCCACGTGCGTGTTCATGAGCACACACACCCCGACTGCCCTGCGGTCTTTCAGGTCGAGGAAGCAGGCCACGGACCCCCAGTGCTGGAGCTTTCTCTCCTCGCGCAAGCAGTAAGGGCATGCGAAGCCTCGCTGAATCGACCCCCCAATGACAGGCACCTCGCCAGCGACTGCCTTGGAGCCGTGCTTCAGCGGGCTCTCCCGAGCGAGGAACGCCCGACGCAAGGAGCCAACCACGCTGAGGAGTCCGTGCTGTGCTTGGGCAGCGGGGAGAACCGGAAGCGCCTTGGGGCCACGCCACAGCTCAGGCGCTAAAGCAACCCACTTCCCCTCCCCCTCAGGGTCAAGTTGTAGGACATGAGGTGGCCCTCGAGTCGTCACCGAGAGCACTGGCTTGTCGGCGAGGCGCTGGACCCCGCGAAGCGCCCCGAGGGCACCTCCGACGAGAGGCAGCAGCTTCCGCACCTCGGCGAGGTACGGCTTGACGCCACCTTTGATCTTGGCCCAAAACATGGCCTCGCCGTTGACCTGGCCCGTAATCTTCTCCTCCATCACCACGGCGAAAATCCGCTGGCGTTGCACGATGGCAAGCAGTGTCGCCTCCTCCACCTGCACAGCTAGCGGCATGGCGCGTGTCGCTGCTTCGGATGCGTCCCAGTCCGCAGGTGTGGGGTCGCTGGTTTTGCGAGCATCCATCTTTTCGTTTTTTACCCTGGCCCCCCGCAGCGCCGTCTTCTTGTCCGCTGCCGCGAGAGATCCCGCAAAGCTCCGCCGGCCGCGGATGCCCTCCATGGCCGCCGGGCTGTACCGCTCGGCAATCGCGAGGGGCTGCTTGCAGAGCACCACGATCTGCTCCTTGGTGTGGACGTGACGCCCGTTCCCGCTCTTGGTGTGAGCGAGCATCTCCCGACGCAGCTTCCTCCCATCGCCCAGGACGTTGAAGATGAACATGAGCTCCTGGTCCACCGACTCGCTTGACTCGTTAGCCATCTGCACATTCTTCATCTGACTGAACAGCAGCTCCACGATGACGCACGTGGTCGCCAAAGCGGCCAGGGAAAAGCAGAAGTGCGAGAAGAGGGTCTTGTGGGCGCGGCCATGCACGAACTCGTAGGTTATGATGTCACCGTCCCTCGTGTCCGCCAGGTTCCAAGAGAGAGCCACCAGGTCGGGCAGCACGTCAGGGCTGTCGAGGCCCCAGTGGAGGGCGAACGAAACGAGCTCGTCTTTGGCCCCCTCGGTGCTCAGCTTGTCGGCGTACCAGCGGTCGTCCGCGCGCCCCGCCACCGGAGCCGAGAAGCCCTTGTCCCTGAACCCCAGGAGTCGCTCCGACAGGACGGCCGCGATGCACCGCATGCACGACCCCGACTTGCCACAGCAAAAGAGGTGCAGGAACAAAAACTTGGGCTCTGATTGGTAGTCGTACAGCTTGAGGTGCTCCTGGTAGCCGGCAGCGATGCCCTTGTCCAAAAAGCCGAGGTACTGGGCCGAAAGCAGGGGACCCATCGCCTTAATCGCCGCGACGGTCTTGGGGTATGCCGTCGTCGGGTCGTCGCGCACGCGCTCCCACCACAGCGCATCGTCGTACACGCTCCTATCGATGATGTCCATGATCCGGAAGCCAGGACTGAAGCCCTGCCTCGACTCGGCGCGGTTCCACGCGCAGAGCCAGCTCCACCGCTGATTGTGCTCCTCCTCCCAAAGCATGGCCACGTGAAACCGTGGGTCCATGCAGTGATTCGCCAAAAACATCCAGCCCTTGTGGGGCACCGACCCCCTGGTCTCGCGGTTAGCCATGTGTCGAAAGATCCCTGGAAATGCCGGGTCCCCGCGGCAGTCGAGCTCCTCCTTGCACTTTAACCAGCTCGCTGCGGCGTTTCCCACCAGCTGCCACCGAGTCACGCACATTTTGGGGGCCTTCTTCTCGTTCAAGCTCTTCCCTTTGAGGCCCATGTAAATCCCCATCTGCGCGCGCACGGCCTCCTCGTCCTGCTCGATCATGAACCAGCGCTGGTAAAGGAGTTGCTTATGGTGCGCGGCTTGGATCCCCCCAGTGTCAGGGCCAAAGATTGCCTCGTCAATGACCTTCCACTCGAGCGGGTGTTTGTGCTGCTCGTCCCCGAGGTTGGCATTCACCGTAAGACCACGGAGGCGGGGGGCGTCACCAACCACCGCGGGGATCACGGCGGCTGCTGCTGCCGCAATAACGAGCTTGCCAAGTTCCCTTCCCTCTGCCATGGCCGCGTGGTCGGAGCACGTCCCGCCGTGCTTCGCGGCGGGGGCCTCAATTGACTGCAGGTTGATGAAGTCCTCCTTGGCGTTGGTCACCGCGTCCTTCCCGGGCGTTGGCTTGAGAGACACGAGCCGCCCCACAGGCGTGCACTTCTCCACGTCAAAGTAGCACACAAAGTAGACGTGCCGCTCCCCCCGGCGGTAGTGCGTGTCGTCCATCAGCGAGAAGTATTTGGCGTAGGGACTCTTCGCAAGATTCGCCGCGATCTCCTCGATCATGATGACTTTGTCACGGGCCGCGAGGCGCCGCTCAGACAGGTCGATCGCGGAGGCGCTTGGCAAGAGGTCCACTGGGGGCTCCGCTTGGAAGATGAGCGTAAACATGAGCCCGAAGACCACGGGCAACCGCGCCTTGCTAACTCCGCCGTCGGCCCGCAGGGAACGCAGGATTGCAGCGCCTTGGTCAGTCAGCGACGCCATGCCGTTTTGGGAATGGGGCTCGATCCATGGACAGGCCTCGGGCAATGGAGGCACCTCGTCCATGCCACGCGAGGTCCTCCGTCGTATCTGGACCTTAATTGCGAGTGGCCGTTGGTTTCGAAGGCGCTGCGCCCGCCAGGATGCCTTCCGCGTCGCCAGCCACGACAAATGCGCCGCCAAGGCTGCTGCATCGCACTCCAGCGGGTCGTCGTCCCGTTCTCCAGCAAACGCGAAGGTAAAATGCCCCTCACCGCCGCGCGGGCCCTCGCCCTTGTTGAACCAGTCGACGATAAGGCGCTTCGGATCGAAAATATCCAGCACCGGTGTCGGCACACGCAGCTCCTCCAGCTCGCGGACGTACTGAAATTTGGACGCCGAGAGCTCGTCCAACAGAGCCGTCCGGTTTCGACTTGCACCAGTGTTCGGGTCTTCCAAGTGCGCGCATCGGTCCAAGTGGTTAACCATTTCGTGCAGGTCCTTGACGCGGAGCCCCCCTCGGTTGCTAACGGATGCCAGCGGCGAGAGAAACGTGCAGCCTGCGACGGCCTCGGAGGCAACCTCCCAAACGCGGAATTCGCCGGCCTGGTGAAAGGCGACGTCCTGGTACCGGTGAACTAAGACCTCGAGCAAAGCCGCAACTCCGAGGTCGCGCTCGCCGTGGAGGTTGATCAGGCCCGTGGCCCACGCCGGTCGGGGCTGACCTATCGCCGCTACCATTTGAACATCGAGTTCCTGCAGAGCCACATCCAGAGCCGCGTCGCTGAAGTCGGCGATGCGGTGCCGCTTCACCGCAGGTTCCAAGGAAGGGGGTTCGAACTTGATAAATGATAGCTCCGGAGGCTGGACGAGGTCCTCGAGGCCCAGAGTCGCCCTGTGCATAATGCCGCTCGAGACGAGCTCCAGTAACACGCCCACGAGCCTCTTCTCGTGCGGCAAGGTCCAGCTGGGCAAGTCGAAGCCAATAATGGCAACGTAGCTCGGCCTTTTCCAGTTCGCGGGGCCGCATAGCAGCTCGTACGTCTCCTTAAAAGAAGAGTGCGCTTCCACCAGCTCAGTCGGTCGCCGCAAACCACTCTGCCTCTTGAACCTGATCAAAAGCCGGGGGAGGTTGCTTCGACGTTAGATGGCGGAACAAACGTGCGGGCACATGGAGCTTAAAACTTACTCCCCGTGGTTGTGGTGGAAGAGCACCGCAGCGCGTGTTCCGAGGGCCCTCGAAGGGTGCAGAGCGAAAGCGCAGAACTTCATCGCATCGTTCAGCGCGTAAGGGGCGCCCGAGTGCAGTGAACCAGGCACATAGATGTTCCGGTGATATTTCACAGCGCCTAGCCCTTCCCACAAAGAAAAGCCGCGGAGGCGCTTAAGCTCAGCGTGGTCCTCGAAGTGCTCGCTAAATGCCTCGAAGATTTGGGCTTGGTCGACAAAGTGGCGCCCTTGGGGCACCATTTGTGCCGCGGTGGGCTTCGCAGGCGCGCCCTCGAAATGGTCCCTGGAGCGCATCACAATTGCGAGGTAAGATTGATGCCGCACCATGGCAAACGGGAACACATTCAACAATGCGCCACGATGAAGGATATGTTCCCGTTTGCCACGATTTTGCTGGCATGGTCATGCAGGAGGGTGCCGTCTGGACGCACCTCGATCCCAGTGTCGATGGGACGCCTTCGGCTTCATGTGCGGGCCGCTTTGAAGATGTCCCTTGGGCCATGGGTATACTCGTTACAACCGTACTCTTGCCGGGGTTCGAATGAGCTATGATTGACCGCCACCACTGTTGTCAGAAACTTTTAATCAGCTGATTACTGGTCGGCGTGGGTGTCGGCCATTGTCAGAGAAATAGCGCGCATTTGCTACGTATCGAAGTACGTATTTACCCGTTGGGATGCAAAGATTCACGACCATATGTATTCCGTTTCGATATTCGCGCCGCCTGGGCCTGTTGTTTGTAATCAGGCCCGCCCCGCGCGCCCCTTAGGAAACTCCGTGAACTGCGCTTCCAAAGGGAGCTCGCCTGGGGC
>JBDNFH010000053.1:0-14649 GCA_041689915.1 Candidatus Nanopelagicales bacterium
CCCCATATCATCGCGTGACATCCGGCACCGACTACCCGGCAACCATGTTCGCGATCTTCGACAACGACACTCGAACAGATCCGATGCATGGGCGGAAAATGGCAGCTGCCGTTCAAGCCAATACCAGCGGTGATCGCCCGATTTTGGTTCGAACCGAAGAAAACGTCGGCCATGGCGCCCGATCACTGAGCAAGTCCATTGAAGAAAGCGCGGATACGTTAGCGTTCATGTCTCACTGGACCGGATTAGACCGCTAAGGAGTTTCACATGGACTGGGATTCAATCTCCAAGGCAATTGATTCATTCCGCGATGGGCCATGGGATGTGCCGTTTCGCGTTGCCTTGATCATCATCATTGCCCTTGTTGCTTCCAAAGTATCAACAGTCGCAATTGACAAAGTCGTACTCAAAGTTACGAGTAGATCGACGAAACTTCAGCTTTCCGATCTGAGAAACTCAAGAGATCCCGCGGAAGTCTCCGACCATCTCTTGGAAAATCGCATTTCACAACGAGCTCATGCACTTGGCACATTGGCTCGAAGCGCTGTCGTAATCATTATTTGGTCAGTTGCCATCATGACAATGATGACCGAACTGGGTCTCAATGTCGGACCCCTGTTGGCCAGCGCCGGTGTTCTTGGTGTTGTTCTTGGTTTTGGTGCCCAAACGCTCGTGGCCGACTACCTCGCTGGAATTTCTATGACCTTGGAAGATCAATTGGGTGTCGGAGACATCATTGATTGTGGGGTCGTTCTAGGAACTGTTGAAGAAGTTGCGCTGCGCTATACCCGAATCCGAGACTTTTTTGGCGTTGTCTGGTACGTGCGTAATGGCACCATGAACTACATTGCGAACCAAAGCCAAGGCTGGACGTACGCACTCGTTGACCTCGCCTTAGACTACGATGCAGATCTGACCAAAGTGCGGGAAGTAATTGATGCCGAGGGGCAACTAATCGCCCTCGATGCCAGCTACGACAAAGTCTTCATGGACCCACCGATATACGCCGGTCTGGAAGCGGCACGCGGTGATGCAATCGTGGTTCGTGTAATGGCCAAGGTGGTACCCGATCAGCAATTCGTTGCCGCTCGACTCCTGCGCGAGCGCATCAAAGGCGCCCTGGACAACGCGGGACTGCACATTCCACTTACCCAAATAAAGATCGTTGAAGAGCGAGGAACGCAATGACTCAAACGGAAATGACCCCGTACGAACGTTTCGGCGGGCATGAATTCTTCACCAGCCTGGTTCACAATTTCTATCAGCGGGTTCCCAAGGACCCCCTGCTGAGCACCATGTATCCCAGTAAAGACTTTGAAGGTGCCGAATGGCGCCTACGCTCATTCTTGGAGCAATATTGGGGCGGCCCAGAGACCTACAGCGAGGAACGCGGGCATCCAAGATTGCGAATGCGTCATGTTGGATTCCACATTGACGGCGATGCCCGAGACCGCTGGCTCTCACTGATGGCCGCTGCAATTGCTGATCAGGGGATGGATAAGCAATTGGAATCAGAATTATGGAAGTATCTGGTTGCTGCCGCATTCGGCATGCAAAACGTGCCTGATAAAACACCAGAAAACCAAGCATCAATACCTTTAACTGAGAATTAGTCGTGCCCAGCGGAAAAAATGAATGGTGGCGCGATGCCGTCATTTACCAGGTCTACCCGCGCTCATTCTCTGACAGTGATGGCGACGGTCTCGGCGATATCCCAGGAATCCTCAATCGTGTGAACTACCTCTACAACCTAGGCGTCGACGCTATCTGGATTTCACCCTTCTACGACTCACCCCTACTTGACGGTGGCTACGACGTCACCGATTACCGACTCGTTGATCCTCGCCTCGGTGAGGTCTCCGATGTTGAAGCGCTCACTCAGGCCGCACATGCCAAAGGGATGAAAATCTTCATGGACATAGTGCCCAACCACACCAGCAGCGCACACGCATGGTTCCAAGAGGTGCTCCATTCCGAACCAGGGTCACCCGCTTGGGATCGCTATGTAATCAAAGAGGGCAAAGGTACGGAGAACGAGTTGCCACCAACAAACTGGCAGAGTGTTTTTCACGGTGATGCCTGGACGCCACTCGTTTTGGCAAACGGCAAGACAACCGAATACTGGTACCTGCACATTTTTGACTCCTCCCAACCTGATCTGAACTGGGAAAGCCCCGAAGTCCGCGCCGAATTCGAAGATATTTTGAAGTTCTGGTTCGACCTTGGAATCGATGGATTCCGAATTGACGTTGCCCACGGCCTGATCAAGGACCAGAGCTTTCCCGATATTGACTACGACTCAATGCCTGAACAGGAGCTACTTGGAGATCCGATTCTGAGCCCATTCTGGGATCAAGACGGCGTCCACGACGTGTATCGCAGTTGGCGCAAGCTCGCGGATAGTTACAACCCACCCAAGGTTTTTTGCGGGGAAACATGGGCTCCTTCGCCCGAGCGTCTTGCACTGTACCAACGACCCGATGAACTACACACGTCATTTAACTTTGACTACCTGCGCGCTGGCTTTGATGCTGGAAAACTCAAGGAGTCGGTCGATTCAACCTTGTTCAACCACAAACAGGTTGGCGCACCAGCTACTTGGGTGCTCTCCAATCACGATATTGTTCGCCACGCCACTCGTTTGGCCCCTGGCCAGAGTGAACACCCAACCGTGATGCCAACACCTGACAACGCGGATCGTGGTTTAGCCCGTGCCTGCGCAGCAACACTTTTCACACTTGGCCTTCCCGGCTCCACCTATCTTTATCAAGGTGAAGAACTTGGATTACCTGAAGTACTTGATCTACCAGAGAGCGCGCGCCAAGACCCCGTGTGGTTCCGCTCGGAAGGAAAGGAGATTGGTCGTGACGGATGTCGAGTGCCGATCCCCTGGTCTGGTGACATTCCCTCATACGGTTTCGGTCCCGGTGAGAACTCGTGGCTCCCCCAACCAGATTCATGGGAGCACTTAAGTGTTCAAGTCCAAGAATCGGGCGATACAACTTTGAATTTCTACCGCGATGCACTTGCCAAAAGACGTGAAGAACCCGCGACAGGTGACGGTGAACTTGAATGGCGCATGAATGAGTTCGCAACTGCCAATGATTCGATCCTGGCCTACCGCCGGCCGCACCCAACCGATCCGCTTACCTGCCTTTTGAATACTGTGAATACTGAAGGCGGAATGTGGAAAGTTCCGCAAGTCTTTGGAATCGATGTTTTGATTGCATCAGGTCCTGAGGTCGCGGTTGTCGATTCAGGCGACGGTGAACACCTCGTGATTGGTCCCGAGACCTGCGTTTGGGTGCGCGGATAATTGACCACGGCACTGAGCCACGAGCGCATTAATTCACTAAGCGCATGCGGGTCCGAGCCGCGGGCCCCGTTGCGTGCAGGAACACCTGTCCCCGAGGGGTACTGAGTCTTTTCCATGGACCGCATGTTGCAGCGGATACCTTGATGGGTTCGTCCCAGATCAGATTCAAGCGTTGGGCGGCGTAGAGCACCTTCACCGGTAACCCACCCCAACCCGGGCGATTCCAGATCTCCTCGGCGAGGTCGGCCCTGCCCCGTTCACCTAGGCCAACACTGTGGCGATCAAATTCATTCACTGCCTCGCTAACGACTGGAATCACGTCACTTGCAACTGCATGAATCGGTATCTGCCATCCCTGCGAAGGAGGCAAGTCTGAAAGGGATACGCCAGCAACCCCGGCAAGTGACTCAAGAGTGTCAAGATCAATCAACCCCGATGAATTAGAGAGCAATGCCACGACATCGCGGCCGGTTGTGATCAAATCACACGGCTAACCAGCACCCATTCGAGCAGGCATAGCAATAAATGCATGCAGGTTCAAAGGAATCGCCGAGTAAAAGGCAACTGCACTTGGCGAAGTCACCACCCGAACCGCAATATTCGAATTCCATTCAATTTGCTTTTCAAGAATTGAAACAAGCGTGCGCAGTTCAGTTGAACCAAGTGTCACCTGCACGAATTACTCCACTTCAAGAATGCTCTGTAGAGCACCGCGTAATTTGTCGGGAATGGGAATCGCCGTGTCGTTATCAAAGCACACCATG
Organism: Candidatus Nanopelagicales bacterium; assembly: GCA_041689915.1. GTDB lineage: Bacteria > Actinomycetota > Actinomycetes > S36-B12 > S36-B12 > UBA4592. The sequence continues at coordinate 4,081 of JBDNFH010000053.1, forward strand.
ACACTCTCCGCTTCTGCGGCAAGCTCACCTGCTTCATTCAAGATTCGATACTTCATGCGATAAGAAGTATTGCCAATTGAGCTTACCCACACTTCGATGGTCAAAGGTTCTGTTGAATAGAAAATTGGCCGACGAAAATCAATTGACTGGTGAGCCATTACTTGACTAATCTTCAAAATTTCGGCGTAATTAATTTGGATGAACACGCGCAGCCGGGCTTCCTGGAGGTAGTCCAGAAAGACAACATTGTTCACATGCCCCAGTGGATCGAGATCACTAAAGCGACGATAAACCTGTGTAATGAGAACGCTCATGGATGCTTCTAGTCGCGCGTCAGTTTGCGGTACGTGGCACGGGTTGGCCGAGCAGCTTCTTCACCCAAACGCTCAACCTTGTTCTTCTCGTACCCTTCAAAGTTGCCTTCGTACCAGAACCATTGGGAGTCACCTTCGTAGGCGAGGATGTGCGTTGCGATTCGGTCGAGGAACCAGCGATCATGGGAAGTGATCACCGCGCATCCTGGGAAATCAAGCAATGCTTTTTCAAGTGAGCCCAGTGTTTCCACATCAAGGTCATTTGTTGGTTCGTCAAGGAGCAACAGGTTGCCACCCATTTTCAGGGTAAGCGCCAAGTTCAAACGGTTTCGCTCACCACCGGAGAGGACCTTTGCTTGCTTCTGTTGATCTGGGCCTTTAAACCCGAACACTGAAACATAAGCACGCGAGGGCATTTCAACATTGCCGACCTTGATCCAGTCCATGCCGTCAGATACGACTTCCCAAACATTCTTAGTTGGGTCAAGACCCGAACGGCTCTGATCAACATAGGACAACTTCACGGTCTCACCAACTTTGAGCTCACCTGAAGTTGGTAACGCATCTTTGTCCGAGGTATCGCCTTCGGCCGCCGCAACAATCATGTTGAACAATGTTGTTTTACCGACACCGTTGGGCCCAATCACACCAACAATTCCGTTACGTGGCAACGTGAAGGAAAGATTATCAATGAGCATACGGTCATCAAAGCCCTTGGTCAAACCTTTAGTTTCCACAACAACTGACCCAAGCCGCGGACCTGGCGGAATTTGAATCTCTTCCATGTCGAACTTGCGGGTCTTCTCAGCCTCTGAGGCCATCTCCTCGTAACGGTCCAGGCGAGCACGGGATTTGGTTTGACGCGCCTTTGCATTTGAGCGAACCCACTCGAGTTCGTCGGTCAGCCGCTTTTGCAACTTCATGTCTTTTTGCCCTTCAACCTTCAGGCGAGCGGACTTCGTTTCCAAGTAAGTCGAGTAGTTACCTTCATACGGGTAGGCGCGACCGCGGTCAAGTTCCAAGATCCATTGGGCAACATTGTTCAAGAAGTACCTATCGTGGGTAATCGCGATAACAGTGCCTGGGTATTTTTCTAAGTGTTGCTCAAGCCACTGAACACTCTCAGCATCAAGGTGGTTGGTTGGCTCATCTAGCAAAAGCAGATTGGGCTGCTGCAAAAGCAATTTACAGAGCGCAACTCGTCGCTTTTCACCACCTGATAACACTGAAATGTCAGACTCACCGGGGGGACAACGCAGTGCATCCATTGCCTGTTCAAGCTGATTGTCGAGATCCCAGGCATTGCGGTGGTCGATCTCTTCTTGCAATGTACCCATCTCGGCTAAGAGAACGTCGTAATCAGCGTCGGGCTCTGAAAGTTCCACGGAAATTTGGTTGAACCGGTCAACCATGCCCTTGGTCTCAGCGACCCCTTCTTGAACGTTTTCCAAAACTGATTTGCTCTCATCAAGATTTGGCTCCTGCATGAGGATTCCGACGGTAAATCCGTCATGGAGTTTGGCTTCTCCATTAGAAACGTCGTCGATTCCCGCCATAATCTTCAAAAGACTTGATTTACCCGCGCCATTGGGACCAACAACACCAATTTTCGCGCCGGCTAGGAATGAGAGGGTTACGTTGTCCAGGACGACTTTGTCGCCGTGGGCTTTACGTGCTTTTTGCAATGTATAAATGAACTCAGCCATGGCATCGGAGCCTAGTGTGGCCCCGATGCCCGTGCTGCATCACCCAACGCCGACTATTTCACCGGTTTCGATGTCGATGCTTTCAATTACTTCACCCTCGGCCCCGATTCGGTCGAGATAGTCGACAGTGTCTTGCCCTAATGCGTCAGCCAACATGCGGCGCTCACTTTCGACAACCGAGTCCTTGCGGGTCTTGGTAAATACCGAAGTCCCACGGGCAAGGTCAGCACCAACAGCAACGGCCTCAATGTCTACATAACGCATCATGTGCGTGTGATCACCGCACACCTTCTCGTGCTCTCGACTACGCATGCGACCCGTCACAACTACCGGCATGCCCTTCATCAAACTCGATGCAACATTGTGCGCCATTTGCCGCCAGCAACTCACCGTGAAGTAATGGGTATCCCCATCAACCCACCGCTCGTTGTTCCGATCAAACCGACGAGTCGTACTTGCAACCCGAAATGAAGCAACAGCCTCACCCGATGGGGTGAACCGCAAATCTACGTCGTTGACCACATTTCCAACCACCGACAGAGTTATGTCATTCATTACTTACCTCAACTTTCCTTGTGGCACCTTATTCAGTGCATCTGTTGAAAAGCATCAAGTAAAATCCACCACGACAACACCCCCAAGTCAAAGTTGTGGATACGTGACAGCGATCTCCCCATATGTGGAAACTGAAGTCACGCCGGTTGACACCAAGATTGTCGCCCTTGCGAGACTTGGCACGTGCTCATCACGGTTGGACGCTACCTGTTAGGTCTATTTCTTATCCTTGCCGCGTTCGGACACTTTTTCTCCGCCGATGAGTTTCTCGCGCAGGTCCCACCGTGGATGCCAGCACCCGAATTGGTTGTCCTGCTATCCGGTGTCGTTGAACTCGCACTTGGCAGCGCAATCCTTTTTTCCCCACGAAAGTGGCTACCAATAATTGGGTGGGTCACCGCCGCATTTTTTCTCGTAATTTTCCCCGGAAACCTTTGGCAGTTCATTGAAGGTCAAGATGCGTTCGGACTCGATTCAGATTCAGTTCGGCTCCTACGATTACTTTTCCAGCCATTGCTCATTATTTGGGCTCTATGGGCCACCGGCACCTTCACCACTTGGCGCCAGCGATCAACCACCGACTAATCGCAACGCGTAGAAACGCAGACTAAGCCGGTTAACACCAAAATTGCGGGCATTGCGATACTTACTCCGCCCGTGAGGGCATGCGCCCGTAGCTCAACGGACAGAGCAACCGGTTTCTACCCGGTAGGTTGGGGGTTCGATTCCCTCCGGGCGCACAATGTCCGCTCTGGACACGTGCTTGTATTTTTTGTCGGCCAATCCGCGACCGCCCACCTAATCTTCGCGGTATCAGTCCGCGCGTGAGGTGCGCGCTAGTCACGATGATCATCTGGGCTGCAGAGCGAATCGGGAACCTACATCACCATAAGTCAGGTAGCCCCAATTCATAAACGGATTTGGTCACTCAGGTCTCGATTGAGACGCCTTTCGAGAATGCGTAGTAGCCAGCGATATTGCTCGCAGCTTCCTTTGGCTCCGGATAGAACCAGGCCGCGTCAGCGTTGGTGTCGCCATCGACAACGACGTTCGCATACGAGGACGTGCCCTTCCAGGGGCAAACCGTGGTGGTGGACGAAGCCGAAAGATTCCCAGCACGCACCGAAGCTGGCGGGAAGTAGTGGTTACCCTCGACAACAATGGTGTCCTCACTTTCCGCGATGACCGTTCCGTTCCAGATTGCTTTCATCCGTTCTCCTCCTGAATAACCAATGCAGTTTCGATGAGCGAAGACCACGTCACGGAACCCAAAGTCATTCCCGCCCGGTCCCTAATCGTCACCGATGAAGCCCCTTCGCGCAACATGAGCGTGAGTGCATCGTGGGCGGTGGCACAAGCCTCCAAGTGGGGACCATCCGTCGTCACTTCACCCATGGCGTGGGTGACGGGAATTACCACGAGGGCGCGCAGGACGCGGTCCTCGCCGAGAAACTCTGCGACAAGGGGTGATGCGGGTCGGGCAAGTACTTCAATCGGAGTACCCACTTGCTCAATATGGCAGCGATCGCCGAGGACGGCAATCCGGTCGGCGAGTAGAACAGCCTCGTCGACATCGTGGGTCACGAAAACAACGGTCGTGCCTAGCTCTCGAACCCATTGGCGAAACTCGCGCTGCAGTTGCCGTCTAACGATCGGGTCCAGGGCAGCGAAGGGTTCGTCCATGAGCAGCGTGGCCGGTGCGCTGGCCAGAGCTCGCGCCACACCAACGCGCTGCTGCTGACCGCCGGAGAGCTCATGTGGATAGCGACCCGCGTAGATGGTGGGATCAAGATCGACGAGTTTGAGCATCTCGTCAACGCGATCGCTGGTGCGTGTGCGACTCCAGCCAAGCAATTTGCAGACGGTTGCGATGTTTTCGGCAACCGTGCGATGCGGGAACAGTCCGATCTCCTGGATAACGTAGCCGATCCGCCGGCGCAGTTGCACGGAGTCAATGTCGCCAATATCCACTCCCTCGAGGAAGATCGCGCCGCTATCAAGCTTCAAAAGCCGATTCACCAACTGAAGTGTCGTGGACTTACCACAGCCACTGGGTCCCAAGAGTACGAAGATCTCCCCGGCACGAATATTAAGTGAGAGATCCTCAACGACGGCAACGTCCTTGAACTTCTTTGTCACGGCGCGCAGTTCGAGGTGGGGGCCCACCGCTTTATGCTCCATGTGTGCTGGCTCCAACAATTGCTCCGAATCCATGGGTGAGCATGGATTATCTCACGAGTTCATGGATGGATCTGCTTACCGCGCTCGTCGAGCACACGTTTATCACGGCAGCTGCAATCACTCTCGCAACGGTGATTGCAATCCCGCTTGCGGTCCTTGCCGTCAGATCACGATGGCTAGTCACGCCGACGCTCGTGTTCGGCGCCTTGGTTTACACAGTTCCTTCACTCGCGCTGATCACCGGACTGTGGCCTGTCTTCGGGCTCTCGGCGACGACCGTCATTGTTGCGCTCGCTTTATATGCATTGATGATCATCCTGCGCAACACCATCGTAGGGTTGCAAGAGATTCCCTCCCATGTCAAAAAGGCCGCACTGGGAATGGGTTATAGCGAGGGCTCACTCCTTGTGCGAGTGGGCATCCCGATGGCATTACCCGCGATCATGGTGGGGATCCGACTGGCAACTGTCTCCACGGTGGGGTTGGTGATGGTTGGCGCACTCGTCGGCCACGGGGGCCTTGGTCAGATCGTGCTCAACGGCTTCACAAATAACTTTTATCGAGCCCCAATTCTTGCTGGCACGCTCCTCGCAGTCATGTTGGGACTGATCCTCGAGTGGCTGCTCGTCTGGCTCGAACGTCGACTCAGTCCGTGGGCTCCGGGGGCTCTGCGATGAACGTCCTGATCTGGTTCACGGATCCGGCCAATTGGAGTGGCCCAAATGGCATCCCAGCCCGACTCCTCGAGCAGTTCGTGATCACCGCCGTGGCGGTTGTCATCGCCGCTGTTATCGCCCTCCCTGTGGGAATCCTGACGGGGCATCTGGGCAGGGGGAGCGCAGTGGTGACGAGCGTAGCCAACCTCGGGCGGGCTATCCCCACCTTCGCACTCCTGCTTTTGCTCGCCGCAGCCGGTGGGGTGGGAGTGAGCGCAGCAATCATCGCACTCACCATATTCGCGATCCCGCCAATCCTCACCAACGCGAACATCGCAATATCTGGTGTGGACGCGCAGGCGCGCATGGCTGGCCGGGCGGTTGGCTTCACGGGCCGCCAGCTGCTCTCGAAAGTGGAGTTACCACTTGCACTGCCACTCATATTCGCGGGCATTCGGACAGCGACCGTGCAGGTGACGGCTACGGCTACGCTCGCCGCTCTCGTTGGCGGAGGAGGCCTGGGTCGTTTCATTCTTGACGGCTTCGGACTGCAAGACACAACGATGGTCCTTGCGGGTGTTGCGCTGGTCGCCCTCGTGACCATGACAATGGAAGGCTTCCTTGCCTTGGTCCAAGCGGGGATTGCCCACCAGCTTGGCCGCGTACCCGGTCGGTTGACGTCGAGTTTCCTGCGGGTCCTGCGAAACGGTTGATCACGCAATATTGCTTCCGGTATGCGCAACTCGCCAGTTTATGAAACTATTTCGACATGCGCATACGCCTTGCCCTCGGCCTCACCCTCGCCACCGCAGCGCTGGCTGCCTGTTCCTCGTCAGCGAGCACGGAAGGCACCGGCTCCCTGGTAATTGGCGCCTTTAACTTCACCGAGAGTCAAATACTGGCCGAGGTGTATGCCGGAGCGCTGAAGGCGCAGGGCTACGACGTCTCGATCACTGCGTCAACCAACCGCGAGGTGCTTGAGCCTGCGCTCGAGTCTGGCGAGGTGCAGATGGTGCCGGAATACCTGGGCACCTTTACTGAATTCCTGAACATCAAAGAGAACGGGCCAGATGTTGCCCCCGTTGCCAATGGCGATGTCGATGCCACTTATGCCCAAGGCCAAGCGCTGGCCGAGAAGGTTGGCATCACCCTCATGACCCCATCCCCTGCTGCTGACCAGAATGCCTTCGCAGTCCGCGCCGATTTCGCGAGAGAGAATGCTCTGGTGACAATGTCCGACCTTGCTGCCCTCAGCGCGAGCACGGACATCCGACTCGGTGGTCCGCCCGAGTGTCCCCAACGTCCCTTTTGTCAGCCCGGTCTTGAGAGCACCTACGGGCTGAAGGTTGCGGAGTTCGTCCCGTTGGATGCGGGTGGACCCTTGACAAAGGCGGCACTCGCGCAGGGATCAATCGATGTCGGCCTGATCTTCAGTTCCGATGGTGGCGTGGCAGCGAACGACTTCCTCGTGCTCGCTGACGACCTTGGAGTTCAGCAGGTTGACAATGTTGTGCCAACGGTCGTCACCACCGCGGTCACCCCCGAACTCACCAGAATCCTGAATGAGGTCTCGGCAGCAATGACCACCGACGACCTGATAGCCATGAATAAGGCCGTCGACCTTGATCGGCGCAAACCCACTGAGGTTGCTGCTGAGTTTCTCGCCGCCAAGGGCTTCGTTTAAGACCGGTACTCAGATCTCGGTGGGTGAGGGAGCCTGCTACAACTCTAAAAACAACGGTCACTTTCCGGGGATCACACCAGTATGAGGTCGTTCGGCGCGCACAGCGAACGAGGGTGGCTCTCGTGCGAGGTGAACTGAGTAACGCCCGCGCTACGCAGATTGGCGATGGTCAGATTCGCGATGTTCTACGGCTTGGCGTACACCCGCACCCTTGCATGTGACACACGGAAGATCAAGGGATCCTGCCGGCCTGCCAACGCCCGAGCATAGGGGGCATACTTTGTGCGGTTCGTTAACAGTATGCATGCCCGTCCCAGCACAGCCGGTACAGGTTAGTCGTTTGCCAGATTGGACACCCCTCCCCTTGCAGAACGCGCACGTAACATAATCCTGCGGGTTCCTGGTCATTTGCTCCTCCGCGCCGTGTCTTTAACGTCGTGCTCGGCCCGCTTCGCCTTCATGACAATATCGGCGATCGCGATAACGGCTGACTCACTTTTTGCACCACTGCGGCCAATTGTCCGTGGCGCACTACGCCCGGTGCGCAGGCTCTTGGATCTGCGGATCTGGTCGCTCGTTCGGCTAGCTTGCCACATGCTCATCCTCCTCATCACTCCCGATGCGGTGCTGGCTACTCGTAACGTGATCACTCGCACCAAATCTTCAGGTCCGACGCTTGCGAAATCGCTGCGTGGCACCTGTCAGGAATATAGTGGTCCTCCATGAATGGTGTCAAGAGATCTGAGTGCCTCATCAACATACTCGCGAAATGTTTCCCGTGCCTCACATAAATATGCTCGCGAATCGAGCACGATCTATGCATGGGAAATGGACTATCTATGACTGCAAAACACGAAATCACCCGGAAGTTTGCTCTGGTATCTGCGGGGCATCGAAGCGGGATAAAGCCGCCTGCTGGATGAGGTGTGTGCCATCACGGGTTGGGCTAGAGATAACGCCAGGCGGCAACTCACAGCCGCTAGGAAACCACGCCGGGTAGGAAGGAAAACCCGTACACCCCGGGCACGAAAATACTCTGATGCGTGCGTGCAGGTTCTGGCGAAAGTGTGGGCGTGCTCTGGTGGGATGAGTGGAAAATATTTAGCTGTATTGATGTGGCCGTGCATCTGGCTCTGGGCCGGCCCACCCTCGCCGAGGGCAACCGCGGGCCATCACCCATCTGGCGGCTACGCACCGCCAAAGAACTCGACAACACCGTGCGCCGGGTCGCCCACGAACGCGACATGACCGTGTCAAGCTTCATCCGCGAAGCCGTCGTCACGCACATCCACCCCACCCACTAGGAGCGTGGGATCGGTGGGCTTGACTGCTCCCCCCACGGGGTCGTTCCGTGCTGACGTTGACGCGCTCAGACAACAAGCAGAGGCTCTCGGGCCGTTGCTTGTTGCAAGCTGAGTCAGGAATCCCCCGAATTCATCCGTGAGGGAGCAGCCAAGTCAAATCCTGTTTGCAGGTAGCAGAAGCATGCCAGCATGACACGTCTACTGGTCCGAGTCTCGCGAACTTGGAATCTGATCGACCCAGGCGATCGGCACGAGGCGTGCAGGACACTGCTGCGCCAAGGGGACTGGCCGAGGACATCGCGCATTTCGTCGACGGAGGCCTGCTGCGGGGCGCCTGGGCCCACCTGTTCCTGCCCCTTGACACCCGCTCGCCGTGGCAACCGGTCATCGACGCCGCACGGCACCTCGCTTACGGAGTTCCAGGTTGAGGTAGCCCAGCAGTTCTGCTCGACCGCTGAGGCCGCGCAGTACGTGCTCGCCGGAGTTCGCGACCTCGGCCCGAGTCAGCCGCTACTCGCGATGCACTCCTAACGGCGCGGAGAAAAACGGGATTAAACAGGGGAGAAAAGTGGGATTGAAGCAAGGAGAAAAGTGGGATTGGTGTTAGAATAGGTCGATGCCAACACGAAAGCCGGGGCTTGTGCAGCGGCGCATCCTTTCAACTGCACTCGAGCACATGCTGGATGACCCCGTTGTACTTCTTGAAGGACCAAGGTCGGTCGGGAAGTCGACGCTCTTACGGGAGATTGCGTCGGAGCGCCGCGGTCGCGTCCTGGACCTAGACGACGCGGCAACCCTGGATGCCGTCCGTGCTGATCCGGCAACTCTCATCGCGGGCGATGACCTGGTGTGTATCGACGAGTACCAAAAGGCGCCCATAGTGCTCGAAGCGATCAAGGCAGAACTGAACAAGGACAGCCGACCCGGCCGGTTCGTGCTGACCGGGTCTGCCCGGCATGAGTCTTTGCCCCCGGCCGCCCAAGCCCTGACCGGCCGTCTTGATCGATTGTCGGTCCTTCCCCTTTCTCAAGGTGAGATCGCGGGTACTCATGAGGATTGGCTCGAGCGGTTCCTTCACAATCCAAGCGACTGCGTCACCGGCGAACTGTCGACCCATACCCGCGACGACTACATCAACCGAATGCTCATCGGCGGCTTCCCGATGGCTCTAGCCGCCTCGAACGCTTCAGCGCGGAGCCGCTGGTTCGCCAACTACGTGTCACTGACGCTCGAACGGGACGTGCGCGCGTTGTCGGCCATTCGACACGGCGCACTACTCCCGGAGCTGCTTGGGCGGTTGGCGGGTCAGAGCGCGCAAGTGCTCAACATTGGCCAGGTGGCCACGGATCTCGGCTTGGACCCGACGACAGCGGCCAACTATGTCTCGCTTCTGGAGCATGTCTTCCTTCTGTACAAACTTGGCGCGTGGGGCAAGACACTGAACTCGAAGAGCGGGCGTCTACCGAAAATCCACGTAACTGATTCAGCGGTCGCCGCCCATCTCATGCGGCTCACCCCAGAAAAGTTGGCCAAACGCGACGCTTCAGCGCTCACCGAACTTGGGCACGTCTTGGAGACATTCGTTGTCGGCGAACTCAGGAAGCAAGCGTCCTGGCTCGACGTGCAAATTGAACTCGGGCATTGGCGCACACACAAAGGCGACGAAGTCGATCTCGTTATCGAGCGGGGTGACGGCTGCATCGTTGCTTTCGAAGTAAAGGCCGCGGCTCGAGTGCCGGGCGAGGACTTTCGTCCGCTCCAGTTTCTGCGCGACAAGCTCGGCGATACTTTCGTAGGCGGTGCCGTCTTCTACCTCGGTGAACGCTCCTACAAATACGACGACCGCTTGTTCGTCTTCCCAGTTAATCGACTCTGGACACCATAGTTCGACCGGCGTGAGTGGCGGGCCGCAGCTGGGGTGGAAGTCGCGTTAATGGATTACCCGGGCCCACGCGATGAACAATTCAGAGAATCACCCGGTGATACCGCAATTAACGGAGTTAGGTCCCGAGTTCCTAAACTCACAGTTAGCGCCAACAAACGTATTGTTGATGTACCTCGTTGTTTAGTTGAACCGTTGGTGTGCTGCTTGTCGGGTTGTGCCAAGTGCGGCTCCGATGGTTGTCCACGAGTCACCGGCAAGCCGCGCCTGGGCTACGGCCTGATGTA
>JBDNFH010000054.1:0-11051 GCA_041689915.1 Candidatus Nanopelagicales bacterium
ACCGTCGACGACCGTGTCCACAACCCGAATCGGGCCTCGTCGCCATCTCGAAGAATCAACGCAGGAGCAGGAGGAGAGGCGGTTTGACATGCAATTCACAAGGTCGTGGGTAACGCGTCGGAGCCTGCGAGTTGGGGAAATAGCGAAAGGTCCAGAAACGGGTAGCACACTGACCTGTGTTAAAACTCCACTAACTTTCCCGGGCCTCACATGCGTGAAACCCGAAGAGTTGTTTAATATTGAGGGTGGGGCGGGTCGGGCTCGAACCGACGACGACCGAATTATGAGTTCGGGGCTCTAACCAGCTGAGCTACCGCCCCTTGCGGTGCACAAACTCTACAGAGTAGGTTTGCCACACTTCAGAATGGTTCACAATGTGATACCAGAGTTTCGCAAATGGGCCTTTGATGCCAATGTTACCAATGAGTAAAGCATTTTTAGAAAAACCAAAAAAAGATTTCCAAAACACTTGCGCGGCGACTTGAAATGGGTGTAGAAATCTCTTACTGAGTCGCAAGACAAAGGTTAGGTCAGGAGTCGAAAGCCGGTCCGGGGAAGATCCGGAGACACCGCATGCTGGTGGGGTCGGTTGAGATAAGTGATCTGAGGACGGAAGAGGAACCGGCCAAGTGGAAACACATGGTGAGCAGCGCGAAACAGCAAAGTACGCGAAGGCCCTGGGAAACTAGGCGACGAAGTCACCGTCCAAAAGGAAGACCCCTCGAACTCATACTTCGAGGGGTCTTCCACATTTATAGGGCACATTTGGCAATGAGAGTGCGTGACACGCCGATACATGTCAATTTAAGTGAAAAATTGTATTACAGCAATCGACTCTTTCACTCCAAAGTGATTTTTGGCAATGCTTTGTCCAACCACTTGGGCAGCCACCAGTTGGCTTTGCCCAACAAGGTCATCAGCGAAGGGACCAACACGAGTCGCACAATGAATGCATCAATGATCACCGAAGCTGCGAGCGCTACCCCAAAGAGTTTGATGGTGTCGATAGGAGTTGGCACGAATGAAAGAAAAACACAGGTCATAATTGTCGCCGCAATGACGACGACCTTGCCACTGCCTGCCAGCCCGTTGAGTACTGACTTTCGATTGTCGTGGGAGTGTTCCCACTCTTCTTTCATGCGCGAAACCAGGAACACCTGGTAGTCCATGGAAAGGCCGAACAATATGGCGAAGACCATGACGGGCAAGAACGGCAAGATTGGCCCCGTGCCGGAAACGCCTAATAGCGAACCAGCCCATCCCCATTGGAACACCGCGACGGTGACACCCATTGCGGCGGCGAAACTGAGCAGGCTCGTGATCGCAGCCGTTAGCGGAATAAGGAATGAGTGAAATAGAAGGGTTAGTGCCAAGAACCCCATGCCAACAACCAAAAGCAGGAACAGCGGCAAGACCTTGATCAGTACGTCCGTGAAATCAGTTGAAACGGCTTGGCTACCGCCGACAAATATTTTTGTTCCATCTTTGTTTTCTATCTCCACAGTTGTTGTTGTTCGGATTCGGTCAAGTAATTCCGCCGTCGCATCGTCTTGCGGCGAAGTTGTTGGTTGAACCAAAATAGAAGTGATGGTGCCACCGGATCCAAATGTGTCCTTGTTCAATTCGACGAGCGGCAACATGTCGATACTTGGCAAAGTGCTTGCAACACCTTCCGTCTTAGTCAGTGCCCTGATCGTTTCTTTCAGCGCATTAAAGTCGTCTTTCTTTTTTGTTTCAACAGCGACGAAGAATGGGCCGCTAACTCCAGGGCCGAACCCTTCGGCCAAGAGGTCGTATCCGGTTCGAAGCGGTGTGCCTTTCGCCTGGCTGCCGTCGTCTGGGAAACCCAATTGCAGCGAGAGCGCAGGGACGGCAAGCCCTCCCACAAGAACCAAACTAAGGAGAAGAGGAATCAATGGCTTGCGTTGAAGTAGGTGACCAAATGCTCGCCAGAGTCTTGGATCCTCAGGAGTCTTCGTTGGGTCTTTACCCCACGGCAGTCGGATCCCGAAAGCTTTCGTTCCCAAGAGGATCAGCAGCGCCGGCAACATGAATAGTGCTGAGATCATCACTAGGAGGACCGCGGCTCCGGCCGCAATAGCAAGTCCATTGAAAAATTGAATGCCCAAAACAAACATTCCCAACAGAGCAAGGATTACGGTACTTCCCGCAAAGAGAACCGCGCGGCCCGCTGTTCCGACAGCTTTTAATGCCGCGTCTTTGGGTGCTAGTCCGTCTTGCAGTCCTTGGCGGAATCGGTTGGTAATGAACAGCGCGTAGTCGATTCCCACGCCAAGGCCGATCATGGCTGCAAGCGTTGGCGCAAAACTTGCAACGGTTGTGAACTTGGCAACCACGAGCACCAGCAGTTGTCCGGCGACAAGACCGGTAATTGCGACAAAGATTGGTAAGCCAGCGGCGACCAACGAGCCAAAACCAATCAGCAAAATAGCTACCGCAGCAAGTAGGCCAATCGCTTCACTGTTGTTAACTCCCCCGCCGGCCCCCTCAAGCACCGAACCGCTGGCTCCAACGCGAAGCGTGTCAGAGTTTGCTCGTTCAATTGTGTTGACAATTCGGGCACCCTCGTCAGCACTCAAGGTGGCGGAGTCAAATGTGACAGTTGCAAATGCAACTTCACCCTTTGACCCAATGGGACTCAATGCGGTATCAGTTGCTTTTGCCGCGTTTTGCAAAGTATTGACTTCTGTACTGAATTCCTTTTCCAACTTGTTCAACCCAGCAACGGCGTCAGGCAAAGCTTTGGCAATTGCCGCTAGTTCCGCTGGATCTGCTTTTGCGAGCTCAGCCCTAATGTCAGCGGGAAGCTTCGCAAACTTTTGAAGGCCACCTAAAGCTTGATCAACCTCGTTTAATTGCTCACGTGTCAATCCTGTTGATGCATCGGCGAAAGCCTGGTCAACACTTTTCAGCCCAGAGATCACATCTGCTGGCAACTGGGACAATTGAGCAATTGCCGGCAGAGCTTTCGCAACTTTGGCCAGGTCTGACCCATTGGCTTCGGCAATAGGTGCAATTTTGGCCAGGACTTGCGAGGCTTGATCCAGTTCCTTATTAGTGAGTCCCGTTGCTTTGCGCAATTCTTTGTGGATCGCATGCATCAAAGCTTTTTCAGCAGAGATGTTTACTTTGTCAGCACACTTTGCCCCGAAATTGTCACCATAGGGATTGGAAACACAATCCACCCGGCTTAGTTGAGAAATCTCTTTGAGGACCGGTTCAACGGCCTTCTTCGTTTGATCGTCGGTGACTTTTCCAGAAGTCGGCGACCAGATCACTTTGACGCTAGCGTTATCCGATTCTCCAGTATTGAGTTTCTCCAACAGTTCTTGAGCTTTAGTGGACTGAGCACCTGGTAGGGAAAAGCTGTCATTGAACTTCGAGTCAAGACTTGTAGCGAATACGCCGAGCCCAACTATTAATAGCAGCCAAATGAGCAGGGCGATGATCGGGCGGTGGATAGCAAATTTACTCACGACCGAAACCTATCGGTTTCGAATGCTAAATCCCCGGCAAGTAACTGCTGACTGACTGAACTGAAATGATACGTCTGCGATCCTGAAATCTTGGTGAGAACCCAGATCAGATCGAATCGTTCGTGCGGCCACTCACTAGGTAACTCTGTCACATTTTCAATGGCAAATGCACCAACTGCTTGTGGAATCTCACCGTGATGCCACACCACTAATACGTCTTGATCTTGAGCCGCGATGTGAAGTGCAAGTTTATGCTCATGTCCATGAGCGAATTCAGTATTGATCTCAACATTGATTGATTCCGCGAGGGGCTGGGCCGTATTGTATTCGCGAGTGCTGTGCGAATCTGAACTTGGCGCGGTCGCATAAATTGCAGCAGGTGTAGTCAGAGCTGGGTACTCCTCTCCCCGCGCCAACTTGAAGAGCCCGGTAAGTGCGCCAGCCCGCTGCCACCCTCGGACCGAGAGAGCATGGGGGTCCTCTTTGCCATGCTGATCTACCCCGAACGGGGCACCCGTCTCACTTGGCTTTTCGCCATGGCGAATGAACATGATCGTTTGCGGTGAATTTTCGGATGCTGGAATCAGCTCAGGTTTCACCTGTCGATTCTAATCAGCCCTCACCTATTAGCCTGTGATTTCGACACAACCGCCTATGCTCAATCCGTGCCAACCGCTCTGATTCTTTCCGAATCACATCTCGCCCATGAACTGGGATACGTCCAGGAGTGGTTACTTGCCACTCATTTCACTATTCAAAGAATCTACCGCGAAGATTTAGCGGCAGACGTGCCATTTCCTACTGCTGACCTACTCATCAACATGGGGTCTCTGAGTTCAGTTGCCACCGGCTACATCCAAGACCCGGCATTACTCGAAGTCGAATTAGTCAAGGCGTGGGTGTCAGAGGGAAATAACTACATCGGTTTGTGTTTTGGCGCGCAAGTTCTCGCCGTTGCCCTCGGCGGTCACGTCACTCGTCAAAGTGAAGTACATAAAGCTGTCGAAAGAATTAGTTTTGATGGATCAGAACAGGTTGGTCCGTGGGTGCGTTGGCATGAAGATTTTATTTCCGATGCCCCTGGGGCAACCATCGATTCTGCGGTGAGCGACGCGATCTTAATTTTCCATAAAGGCAATGCTTGGGGTGTGCAGCCACACGTTGAACTCACTCCTGAAACACTTGAGCGCATGGCAATCGGAATCGGTGTTTCACAAGCGGATTACGCACCACTTTTTGCTTCGCTTGACGCCAACTCTGAAAGCGCACGCGCAGCGACTCTTGACCTCATGGAACACATAATGAGCAATCAAGAATGAGCCGAAGTTCTATCCCACGCGATCGCGAGAATGACCATTGCGCCCAAGCTGCTGCAGCCCGTCGGGATTTCCTCATTGAGCAAGGCGGGACCACTCTCGATCACGTTGCAGCCTTTAGTTTTGATCCGGAAACCACGCGCGGGAATATTGAAAACTTCATTGGCGCGGCGCAAGTTCCGATTGGCATAGCTGGTCCGCTACTCGTCAACGGTGAACATGCCACCGGCGAGTTCTACGTCCCCCTTGCAACTACTGAAGGAGCACTAGTAGCGAGCTACAACCGCGGGATGCGGGTTATTCATGAATCGGGCGGAGCAACGGTCACCATCTCCCAAGATCACATGCAACGCTCCCCCGCATTCTTGTTTACCAGTGCACGGGAGGCACGAGATTTTGGCTTATGGCTCAATGAAAATATCGAAGAAATTCGAGTGGTAACCGAAGGCACTACCAGCATTGGCAAACTGGAGGGGATCACCCAGTTTGCGGTCGGCCCCAATTTGTATGTGCGTTTTGACTACACAACGGGTGACGCCGCTGGTCAAAACATGGTGAGTAAAGCAACCCTCGCGGCATGTCACTGGATCAAGTCGAACTATCCAAATGACGCAGACTTCATTCTGTCGGGGAATATTGATACCGACAAAAAACATTCACACATCAACACTTTGCTCACACGTGGCAAGCGTGTAATCGCTGAAGTCACTACCTCCACGCAAACTCTGCAGAACCTGGTTGGCGTTTCACCCAAAGACTTATTTCATGCTCGACAAATTTCACAGGCTGGCGCGTTCATGGCCGGTTCGGCAAATAACGGTGCCCACGCAGCCAATGGTCTCACCGCGCTTTTCATCGCAACCGGACAAGACGTTGCCAATGTCGCTGAATCACACAGCGGGCTGCTTTACACGCAGCTACTTGAAAATGGTGACTACTACTGGTCAATCACACTGCCTTCAGTAATCCTTGCTACCCACGGCGGTGGCACTGGACTTGCCACCCAGCGTGAATGCCTAGAACTTCTAGGTTGCACCGGACCAGGAACTGCCAAGAAGCTAGCCGAGATCGCCGCTGCAACTGTCCTCGCCGGAGAGATCTCACTCGCCTCGGCCGTACTGGCTGGCGACTGGATCACAGGTCACGAGCAACTAGGCCGAAACCGCTAAGAAAGCGCGAAACCCCGGGCCCCACCGTCCGGCGGGAAATCCCGAGGCTCACTTCTGTGTCCACATATGACCCACAGCATTGACTAAAGCATACACCGCGATCGGCATAGGAAGTCAACTTATTGGATTCATCCACAAGCAAATAATCGGCGCTCCCAATGAAGACCTACCCAACTAGAGTGACAAGGCATGGGCTATTACATTGACGAGTCATACTCGCAACCGAAGGCGACGTCAGAAAAGCTCTATGTTCTCAGCGTTGCTCGAGTTGAGACAGAATGGGAAGGCTCAGTCCGAGAGTCAATGTTGGCACTCAAAAATTCCGGCGAGTTGAAAATTCGCTGGCACCAGTCTTCCCCAAAACGCCGGCACAAACTCACCGCAACCGTGGCCAGGATGCCTCTGTCGCTAATTTCAGTAGCCCACCACGGAAGGTCGGCCGAAGCCACTGAGCGCCAGCGCCGAAAGACACTTGAGCGCATCATCTATGAAACGAATGCAGACGTCCCGCAAACATTGACACTTGAGTCGAGGGGTATTGGCGACGATCGCAAAGACATCGCATTCATGTCCAAACTGCGACGGTCAAGCGGGCGACTCCAATCTACACAGATTGAGCACGTGCCTGGTCGCATGGAGCCCCTACTGTGGATCCCAGATATCGTGTGCGGGGCAGTTTTTGCTCACCTGAACGGGGAATCAGAATTTTGGCAAGTGATTCAGACCGTGCCCGGATCCCGACTTATTGAGATTTAGCCCGCTGGCTATCTGGCCCGGAAAGCGCGAAACCCCGGGCCCTGCCGTCCGGCAGGAACTCCCGAGGCTCACTTCCGTGTCCACATAAGGCCCACAGCAATAACCCAAGTCTACAACATGTTCGGGGTTGAAAGTCAAGTACGCGACGTCCCTCACGTATTTTGCCCGCGAAATGTTTCCCGTGCCTCACGTAAATATGCCCGCGAATCGAGCACGATCTATGCATGGGAAATGGACTATCGATGATGGCGAAACACGAAATCACCCGGAAGTTTGCTCTGGCATGTGCGGGGGCAGCGAAACGGGATAAGGGGCGCCTACTTGATGCGGTGCAGGCTCTCCCTCTATAGGACGCAGCACGGATCGGCCCGGTGCAGGGAGCGTATGTCGGCGACGTCCAGCGTGGACGCGACCTCGGCCATGCTCAGAACTACGCGCTGTTCGATCTCTTCGCGGGTCAATGGTGCACCCGTTCGCCATGCCACAATTGCCTCCCAAATAAGCCATTCCGAGCGGTGTTGCTCTCTTCCCGCTGCTACGATTCTCGGCAGATGATGGCTTGTCGAGCACTGATAACCATCACTTATTCGGACGAACATCGCGACAGGGATTGGCATGAGCGTTTTGGTTAAGCCGTGGAAGTCATCGGCCAGTGTTGCGCTGTGGGTGATCCTCGGCCTCTACCTGGCGGCTGCTCTGCGCCCCGAAGGCACCCTGGCGTCACTTGGTGTGCTTATCGGGCTGTTGCCGGTCGTCTTCGCGCTGTGGCACCTGACCCGCTGGGCCGGCGCATCGACTGCAATCGGATCCTTCGCGGTCATCGTCGTCACCAGTTGGAGTTTCGAGGCGGTCGGCGTGGCCACCGGACGGGTCTTCGGCAACTACTACTACCCGCCGGATGTTCTCGGCCCACTCCTGGTGGGCGTCCCACCCCTGATCATGCTGCAGTACTTCGCGATGGGCTACTCCGCGCTCGTCATGGCGCGCGCGATCTCCGGCACGCTTTGGTCCCGGACTACGGGGATTCGCCTGGTCGCGACCGCTGCCCTGGCCGCGCTCGCCATGGTCGTACTCGACCTGTCGAGTGACCCGATGCAGAGCACGGTGCTCGGTGACTGGATCTGGCGAACCGGCGGCGCGTACTTCGGGGTGCCCATCCAGAACTTCTGGGGGTGGTTCATCACCACGTTCACGTTCTTCGTGATCGTCCAGTTACTGTTCTTGCGTCGCAGCGCTGCGGCCCATGTCCAGACCACCCGTCCGAATTGGTTCTACCTGCAGGGGTCATTGCTCTACGCCGGGTACTGGCTGCCGATCGCCCTACGGCCCCTTCTGGGGGACTCCACTGACATTTCGCTGGCAATGGCCGGGGTTGCCGGCTTCGCGATGAGCCTGCCGATCTTGGCATCCGTGCTGTCGATCTACCGACCGAGGAGCTGACCAGCATCCACAGTGCGCGGTTCCCTCCGCGGCGCGTGACCAGTCGGCAGGGAGTTTGACCACAAGATGGTGGCCTGGGGTGGGCGCAGACGGGCACCGATTCCTGACCGTTGTTAGACGATTGTTAGATAGACGCCCCCCGGCCCGGTCATATCGGGTCTGGGGCGTTCTCTGGTGAAGAGATCTAGCTCCCCCATCTGGACTCGAACCAGAAACCCTTCGATTAACAGTCGAATGCTCTGCCAATTGAGCTATGGGGGAATGACCGACGAAGACTATCAAGTGGCCGGGCGTGGACTACACGCCGAGGGTATTTCGCAGCTGCGCCAACGCCCGGTCAGCACTCGCTGCCGTCTGGGGGTCGCTGGGGTCAAAGTCCCCGTGGAATTCCAGCAGCCAGGAAATCTCCGTGTTGTTGGGTTCACGCCTGCCGATTGCGGTAACGCTTCCACCATTATCCAGGGTTAAGTTCTCCCGGTAAAGGACACTTGCAGTGACCCGATCACGAACCATGGGCGGGACGTCGCCGCATGGATCAAGGTGAAGTTTGATCAGCACGTTTTCATTGGTGGTGACTTCCAACCAGGGGTCTTCCCAGGTTGCTTTGGCAATCTGGGTCCAGGCGATGCGATCGGGTTCAGTGTTGGTGGCAAAATAGAGTGCCTTGTCCGTCGCGATCACAACGGGTGGTTCATAGGTTTCGGGGCCAAGGGCAGTTGCCATGATGCGCTCTGACTTGGGTACATGTAAGAGTTTCGCATCTGACTCAAGTTGTTCTTGGAATTGATTGCGACCAAACATCAGGCCTCACCAAATGAGATCTGACGCAGTGAGCGCCGGTAGGTTTCCATTTCAACAAGTTGATTCAACAATTGGGTTGGGTCTCCATCTTCTTCTGATCTGGTGAGCTGACCTTTAAGTTCATCAATTTTTTTTGACGAATCCACTTCGAGTAACCGGGCAATCATGCCGACGGCATATCGATCCTCTGTGCCAGTTTCGGTTGGCATTGGTTCAACGGCAAGTTCACGGACCGTTAAGCGGACTTCGTCGTTCTCCGAGTTAGCGAGCACCTTGTCGATCCAGGCCATACCATCAAGTTGCGCGGTTGGTCCACCAGCTTTGGCAATGGCAATGTGAACTGCTGCGGCCTTGGGGTGGGTGAACGTCGACTCCTCAACGGATGCGTACCATTCACTAACAGCGCCAGGGAGTTGCAATGCTGCTTTGAGTGATTCGCGTTCAACACTTGATCCAATGGTGGATTTGCGGACCTGATGAGATGCTGGGGCGCTTCGGCCAACAGACTTTGCAACCGTGGCCGGATCCATGCCCAGCCAACCGGCGAGCCTGCGGGAGTATTCCGGGCGCAATGCGGAGTCACGAATTTTGCGAATGATGGGGGCGCATTCTTGTAATGCGGCAATGCGTCCTTCACTGGTGTTGAGGTCGTAGGAGGCCAACACGGATTTGATGGCAAATTCAAAAAGTGGTACCCGACTCTCAATGAGCGCCCGAACTGCGGCGTCCCCTTGTTGTAGTCGCAGATCACATGGATCAAGCCCACCGGGTTCAACGGCAACGAAGGTTTGGGATACGAATTTCTGGTCTTCTTCGAAAGCTCGCAACGCCGCCTTTTGGCCCGCTGCGTCTCCGTCGAAAGTAAAAATCACTTGCCCACGCATGCGGTCGTCGTCCATGAGCAGTCTGCGTAACACCCTGATGTGGTCGGCGCCAAATGCCGTGCCACAGGTGGCGACCGCTGTCCCCACTCCAGCTAGGTGCGCGGCCATAACGTCGGTGTAACCCTCAACGATTACTGCCTGCTGCTGCTTGGAAATCAGTCGCTTAGCAATGTCGAGACCGTAGAGAACATGACTCTTCTTGTATAAAGGTGTCTCAGGGGTGTTGAGGTACTTGGGTCCCTCGTCGTCGTCATAGAGTTTGCGGGCGCCGAAACCAATTACTTCACCACCGAGTTCCCGGATAGGCCACACTAGCCTCCCGCGGAATCGGTCGTAGATTCCTCGGTTTCCCTGGGAAACTAATCCTCCGGCAAGTAGTTCCTGGTCAGTGAAACCCGCTTGGCGCAAGTGTTTGGTGAGTGCGTCCCAACCTTTAGGGGCGTAGCCCACGCTAAATGTTGCACATATCTCAGATTCGAATCCCCGCTGGGTGAGAAACTCACGACCAGTTTGAGCTTCCGGTGTTTCAAGTTGGGCCTGGTAGAACTCGGTTGCTTTTTTGTGGGCTTCAACGAGGCGCTTGCGCTGACCCTGTTGTTTATTCGGGGTTGCTCCCCCATCAACATATTGCAGTTGGACCCCGGCCTTGTCAGCCAACTTCTCTACTGTTTCGGCGAAACTAAGGTGATCAATTTTTTGAACGAAACTTAAAAGGTCACCGCCCTCGCCACAACCAAAGCAGTACCACATGCCTCTACTTGGCGTTACATGAAAACTGGGTGAGCGTTCTTCATGGAAGGGGCACAAACCTTTCAGTGATCCCCCACCGGCAGACTTCAAAGTGACGTATTCAGAGACCACCTGGTCGATTCGGGCGCGCTCGCGAACGAGCGCTATGTCCTCGTCTCTGATCCGGCCCGCCATGTGAGCAGTCTACGTCCGGTGCGAACTAGCGGACTGGTCCAAGGTTGAATGCTCCTATGGCTAATGACAAGTCCGGACTAGATGTTGCTCGGCTTCGAGCCGATACCCGTGGGTGCACTGAAGTGGCGCACCTCAATAACGCCGGCAGCGCCTTGCCACCTTCGATCGTTGTCGACACCATGGTTGAGCACCTGCGGCTTGAGGAAATGATTGGTGGGTACGAGGCACACGCTCGAGCCGCCGAGCGAATTGATGCGGTTCGCG
>JBDNFH010000055.1:0-54735 GCA_041689915.1 Candidatus Nanopelagicales bacterium
CACGTAACGCTGTAAACCCCGGATCCGTTTCGTTCTCGACCCAGTACGCCCGTAACCATTCGACAAGCCGGTTCCACTGCAACGCCGCCTCATGAGAGCCGTCATGGGCCTGCTGATGCGCGGCACGGTCAAGCCACACCCCAACCATTGCGGTGCGGTTAACACCCACACGCGGAAGCTGCCCTTCACGTTTCATATGAAAATTATCCCCCACGCCACTGACATTGGTGGACGGCTTGGACGGAAAAACCGGGAGGCAACGGGGCGAAATTCATCCCCGTTACCTTGTTTATATCCCCGGATGGTGTGAGTATTTGAGGACGTTGGCCCGTCGGGTCCGGCATGATTATTATCCCCAGTCATTCATGATCTTTGGGGAGTGTGGCCGGAATGAAGAAGCAAAAGTCCGGTTGACCATGGGTGACCAAAGCCGGGAAGGTTATTACCGGGAGCCGCGCCGAATCTATGGCAATCGAGGTTGGAAAAACGGATTATATGGTGAAAAGCGGCGACGTGATTTATATCAGACCGGTTGGCCGGCCACCGCTAGGAATCGATGGAACTTCCCCGCAAATTACTTTTCGAGTTCCAACCGAGATGCGAAAAAAAGCTGAGAAACTGGCCAAGAGTGAGGGTGTCAGCGTCTCCGCGCTGGCCCGGCAAGCACTGGAAGAGTTCATCTCGCGAGCCGGCTAAGGTTGCGTCGTGCCAAAACAGACGCAGGAGCCCAGTCCGAAGGCCCCCTCACTGGCGCTCTACCGCACCTATCGCCCGGCAACTTTAAGTGAAGTCGTTGGACAAGATCACGTCACAGGACCCTTGCGCAGGGCTCTGGAAAACAACCGCGTGCACCATGCATATTTACTTTCTGGACCTCGGGGTTGCGGTAAGACTTCGACCGCCCGCATTCTTGCTCGATCCCTTAATTGTGAGCAGGGACCAACACCGGATCCATGTGGTGAGTGTGAAAGCTGCATTGATTTGTCCGCGATGGGTCCAGGTTCAATCGACGTCATTGAACTAGATGCTGCCAGCCACGGTGGTGTTGACGACACTCGTGATTTGCGCGAACGTGCCATGTTCGGTCCGGCAAAGTCGCGCTACAAGGTGTACATAATCGACGAAGCGCACATGATTTCACCAGCGGGATTCAATGCATTGCTGAAGTTAGTTGAAGAGCCACCCGAGCACGTTCGTTTTATTTTTGCAACGACCGAACCCGACAAAGTGTTGCCGACTATCCGTTCGCGAACCCACAACTATGGGTTTCGACTTGTTCCTATCAAGATCCTGCAAGAACATTTGGCGAAGGTCTGTGCAAGTGAAGCAATCCCGGCCGATCCTGCGGCGCTTGTACTGATTGGTCGTGCAGGTGCTGGCAGCGTGCGCGACTCACTGTCAATCCTGGGTCAGGTAATTTCTGGTTGCGGACCGGAAGGTGTCACATACCTTGAAGCGGTCCTGCAATTAGGCATGACGGATTCAGCATTGCTTGATGAAACCGTGAATGCACTAATAGATCGTGACGGCGCAGCATTATTTAACGCGGTTGACCGAGTTATTGAATCCGGAAACGAACCCAGACGCTTTGTTACTGACCTACTCGAACGCATCCGTGACCTTATTGTTTTGCAACGAATTCCAGGTGCTGCCGAGAGTGGTTTGATTCATGCACCAGAGGAAGTAATCGCAATCGAAGTGGATCAAGCATCTCGTATTGGGGCAGCGGAGTTGGCACGTGCCGGTGACCTTGTTAACCGTGCGTTAAGTGAGATTAAGGGAGCAACCGCGCCCCGACTTCAACTTGAACTACTCATGGCAAAACTGCTACTCCCAGCAACGGATGATTCAACAGACGGGCTTCGCGTCCGACTTGAGCAACTTGAACGCTCCGGAGTCGTGAGTCACCAATTGACGAGTGCGGCTGCACCACAAGTTGCGGCTGCACCACAAGTTGCGGCTGCACCCGCTGCTCTTGCAGCCCCGCCGAGTAAGCCTGTTTCCGCGGCTCCGCCTGCAACAAAAGTTCCAGCCCCACCTAAGAAGCCTGGAAAGTCCGTGGCAACCAAGGCGGAAGAGAGTGCTCCGGCACAGGATGCAGCGCAAGCTCCTGTCGCTAATCCTGGCAAAACAACCGTTGCGTCCTTCACATCAATGTGGCCGGCGGTCATGGATGCGTTATTGAAATATTCCAGGGTAGCTTGGATGGGATTCACCGAGTCAACGCCGTTGTCATTTGAGAACGGTGTGCTCGCGGTAGGTGTTAAAGACTCAGGCCGTTACAACAACGTGAAATCAGGTGGACACGAAGAACGTCTGCGTCAGGCGATCCTTGACGTTTTGCAGGTGGACACGAAAATTGACGTTGTCCTGGGCACCATGGGTGTAGTCGGTGGTGCGCGGTCGTCACCACCTGAAGAGGAAGACACTCCCAGCATGGATGACTCCGCCTCAGAGGAAGTAACGGGCGTTGACCTGATTGCTAAAGAACTGGGTGGCGTGTCCATCGGTGAGATTGAGAACGGTTAATTCATATGTATGAAGGCATTGTTCAAGACTTAATTGACGAATTAGGGCGTTTACCCGGTGTCGGACCTAAAAGCGCGCAACGTATCGCATTTCATATTCTCGCTGAAGATTCAGAGGATGTAAAACGTCTTGCTGAAGTTCTCCTTGAAGTAAAGGAAAAAGTTAAGTTCTGTGAGATTTGCGGGAATGTCGCCCAGGCCGCGCAGTGTCGAATTTGTATTGACCCTAAGCGTGATTCGACTGTGATTTGCGTTGTGGAAGAACCCAAGGACGTCGTGGCGATTGAGAAGACCCGGGAGTTTCGTGGCCGCTACCACATTCTGGGTGGCTCGATTAACCCAATTGATGGCATTGGCCCTGACGATCTTCGGATTCGCGAGCTCATGCCTCGACTGGCCGACGGCAGCGTGACCGAGGTCATCCTGGCAACCGACCCCAACCTAGAGGGCGAAGCGACGGCGACCTACCTCTCACGGATGCTGCTTCCCTTGGGATTGACCGTCTCACGGCTGGCAAGCGGCCTTCCCGTTGGCGGCGATTTGGAATACGCGGACGAAATTACTTTGGGCAGGGCATTCGCTGGTCGGCGCCAGGTTGGGTCTTAGTTTTCACCCCGTGGGGTCCAACGGAAAAAGAGTGTTGCAAGTAGAGCGCCGAGAATAATCCAGATGACAAGAACGACCGCAGTAATACCGAGTTCCCATGAGCCGTTGACTTCCATCGCTGCTGCGGAGTCTGGCAAAAATACGCTGCGCATTGCTTGGGTGAGCCACTTCAGTGGGAATAGTGATGCAAATGTCTGCATCCACTGCGGCAGGTCACGAAATACGAAGAACACGCCTGAAGTGAATTGCAGGACGAGTACTACGGGGGTAACTAATGCGGCCGCACCGCGCCCTTGCTTGGGCACAACCGAGTACGCAATTCCGAGCAAAGTAAAGGCAATAAGGCCCAGGACGCTGACCCAAATGAAGGTGAAGATTGCCAACGGTGTTGTGGGAATATTGATCCCAAAAAAGAGAACGCCAACGGCAATCAGAATGGTGACTTGAGCAACGTAGGCCACAAAGACCATACCAATTTTGCCAATAAAGAATGCAGCGGGCGGCATTGGCGTTCCTTGGAGGCGCTTGAGGGTTCCATCCTCGCGCTCCATGGGAATCGAAATAGCTAGATTCTGAAATGAGGTGTAGAGAATGCCGGAGGCAATCATGCCGGCAACAAAGTATTGTGAAAACGTAACGCCAGAATCACCCAGATCTTGCCCACTAAATACTGACCCAAAGATCACCAGAAGAATCATGGGCAGTAGGAAATTAAATACTGCCGACTCCCGGTCTCTAAAGAATTGCTTGAGTTCAATCCCGACTCTGCCCAGGCCCATCGCAACACTGCTCAGGAGAGTTGAGTTCATGACTGCTCACCACTGTTGGTGTCTCGGTCCTGGGCGATCAAGTCAAGATATGCATCTTCCAAACTAGCGCGGCGAACCGAGAGGTTCGGAATCTCTCCATCAAATTTGAGCGCTAGTTGCGCAACGAATGCTGTGGGCTCGGTAGTGGATTCACTCATCTCACGCTTACCCTCGAGCCAGGTCACGATTGCATCACCCCGATGACCGATTGAGTCAGGTGGCCCTTGCGCAACTATCTGGCCACGGGCGATTACCGCGACTCGATCGGCGAGGTATTGAGCCTCGTCCAGATAGTGAGTCGTGAGCAGAATCGTGGTGCCTTCGGACTTGAGCCGCTCAATGAGCACCCAGAACTCTCGGCGCGCTTCCGGATCGAAGCCCGTGGTGGGTTCATCGAGGAAAAGCACCTCGGGGTTACCAATTATTCCCAGGGCAACATCAAGTCTGCGTCGTTGTCCGCCACTGAGTTTGCCATTGCGTGCACTTGCTTTCTCGCTCAATCCGACTGCAGCAATGACTTGCTCCGGATCGGCTGGATGGGGGTAATAACGGGCAAAATGGGTGATCGTTTCATGCACCGTGAGGTCTGCCAAGTCACTGGCGTTTTGCAGAACGATCCCAAGTTTCGCCCTCCAGACAACGGTTGGCTTTCCGGGGTCCACGCCGAGCACTTCAGCCTCGCCGCCGTCGCGTTTGCGGTAACCCTCGAGGATTTCGGTCAGTGTTGTTTTACCGGCACCGTTGGGGCCAAGAATGGCAACGCACTCGCCGGCATCGGCGTGAATGGAAACACCCGCGAGCGCGGTGAATTCTCCATAGTTCTTTGTCACCCGGTGTGCGTCAATCACGCGTGTGCTGCCCATTTGCTCCCTTTGTCGTAGGAATCTCAGCCTAGACGAGGTAAGTCGTGGATTGGTGCTCTTTATAAACGATACCTGCTCGGACTAAACTTACCTCTCGTGTCCTTGATTGTTCAAAAATACGGTGGCTCAAGCATCGCTGATGCCGCCAGTATTAAGCGAGTTGCCCGCCGAATTGTTGAGACTAAAAAGGCTGGTCATGACGTGGTTGTCGTGGTTTCAGCAATGGGTGATTCAACCGACGAATTGATGGAACTTGCGCGACAAGTGTCATCGCTTCCACCCGCACGTGAGTTAGACATGCTGCTCACCGCTGGTGAGCGAATCTCAATGGCCCTATTGGCTATGGCCATTTCCGATCTGGGCGCAGTCTCGCGTTCTTACACTGGCTCGCAGGCTGGCTTGATTACCGACTCGGCACATGGTGCCGCTCGGATTATTGACGTAACTCCAGGTCGCATTACTGAGGCACTTGCAAGCGGCGCGATCCCAATTGTTGCTGGCTTTCAGGGGGTTGCGCAAGACACAAAAGACATCACCACTCTAGGTCGTGGGGGATCAGATACTACGGCAGTTGCTCTGGCTGCAGCGTTGAACGCTGATTCATGTGAGATTTACACGGATGTTGACGGGGTGTACACAACGGATCCTCGCGTGGTGAAGAAAGCGTCGAAGATCGATTTTATTACGTATGAAGAAATGCTGGAACTTGCAGCTGTGGGCGCGAAAGTTTTACACCTTCGTTGCGTTGAGTACGCGCGACGATTCAATGTTCCTATTCACGTTCGTTCATCATTTTCACACGCAGAAGGCACTTGGGTTCTTTCGGCCCAAGGTGTTGCCGAAGCAGTCAAGGAAGGAAAAATTGTGGAGCAACCAATTATTTCAGGTGTAGCGGCTGATATAAAAGATGCAAAAATCACCGTTGTTGGAGTACCCGACAAACCAGGTGAAGCTGCGGCTATTTTTCGTGCATTAGCGGATGCCAAAGTAAACCTTGACATGATTGTTCAGAACGTATCCTCAACCGCTACCGGGCGAACCGATGTCACATTTACCTGTTCTGCTGAGTCGGTGAATCCAGCCATGAATGCGCTCAACGGCGCCCGCGACAAAATTGATTTCGAATCGCTCACAGTCGACGAAGAGATTGCAAAGATCTCACTCGTCGGTGCCGGGATGCGTTCGCACCCTGGTGTTTCGGCGGACTTCTTCACGGCTCTGGCCAATGCTGGAGTCAACGTAGAAATGATTTCAACCTCAGAGATCCGGATTTCAATTGTCACCCGAGCGGATCTTGCAAATACCGCGGTAGAGGCACTGCACACTGCTTTCGGATTAGATTCCGACGGCGAAGCTGTTGTCTACGCGGGAACCGGGCGTTAACGCCATGGTGGGGAAAAATATCGCAGTTGTTGGTGCAACCGGTCAGGTCGGCGCCGTAGTCCTTCGCCTGCTTGCCGAGCGGAATTTCCCCGTTGAGTCACTGCGGGTGATGTCTTCGGCTCGCTCTGCTGGCAAGAGCATCGCGTGGAAGGGCCAAGACTACGTCGTTGAAGACGCCGCAACTGCGGATTTGTCTGGAATTGACATCGCAATTTTTTCCGCAGGTGGTGGAACCTCAAGGGAACTGGCACCTAAGTTCGCTGCGGCCGGTGCGGTTGTGATTGATAACTCCTCAGCCTGGCGCATGGATCCTGGAGTTCCCCTGGTGGTCAGTGAAGTGAATCCAGAAGAAGTAAATAAAGCAAAAAAAGGCATTATTGCCAACCCCAATTGCACCACCATGGCGGCAATGCCGGCTCTCAAGGTTCTGGATGAACTTGCTGGCCTGCAGCGCTTAATTGTGACGACTTTCCAGGCTGTTTCTGGGAGTGGTCTGGCAGGAGTTGAAGAACTCAAGACCCAGGTTCAGGTTGCCCTGACCCAGGACATTGCCGAACTCACCCACGACGGTAACTCAGTAAAGTTTCCCGAATCTGCCAAGTACGTTCGCTCAATTGCCTTTGACGTAATTCCACTCGCCGGATCGATAGTGGCTGACGGTAGTGAAGAAACCGATGAAGAGCAGAAGCTGCGTAACGAGAGCCGGAAGATTCTCGACCTGCCTGACCTCCTTGTATCGGGTACGTGTGTTCGTGTTCCAGTTTTCACCGGTCACTCGCTCAGCATTAATGCTGAATTTTCACGTGACATAACACCAGCGCAAGCAATTGCAGCCCTTGAAAAGGCACCCGGAGTGACAGTGACCGACATCCCGACACCATTGCAAGCCGCGGGGGCTGACCCAACATTTGTCGGGCGGATCCGTCAAGACCAAAGTGCACCTGGGAATAAGGGGCTTGTGTTCTTTGTCAGTAGTGACAACCTGCGCAAGGGCGCAGCCCTCAATGCGGTGCAAATTGCCGAACTACTTGTTTAGCACGTACTTGAGATTCTGGTAATCAGCAGAATAAATCTGCGAAATTAGTTCAATTGATTCCGGGGTGAAGTACTCGTCGGTTCGTGACCCTGCGTGGGTTGATTTCTTGCAATAGAACTGCCCATCAAGATCCGGCGTACTCGTTAATTGGGCAATCTGATCCCATGAGTTATCTAGATCTTCTAGGTGAATGATCGAGTCAAAATTCACAATTCCTAATCCAATGTGATCACTTTGTCTGCGCCAATGGGGATCTTGGTCACGAGATTTTTGGCCCGCAACGACTCCGAGAAACTCGGCAAATGAAATCGTGTCAGCGGCCTTTCCACCAAGTGCCTCCGTGATTTCTTCGCTTTGCCGCAAACCCTGCATGATCTTTTCTAGGTAGCCACTTAATGCCCGGGTACCAGGATCTCGAACGACGGTAAATCGCTGGTAGTTCTTGCCGGTGAGCACTTCCTCGAGGAGATCAATGGGAAGTTGATACGGGCGAACGTGGGCACCAGATTTAAGTCCGTTGTGGGGCTTGTCCAAGAAGCGTTGGGCGTGGATCTCATTGAGCCGTGCACCTTCAAGGGCGCCCAGGGTCGCTTTCATGGTTCCGCATCCAGCCTTGGGTACTTCGACATAAACATACTTATTGACCAATGAAATATGGGTGTGAAAGTTAACGGACCGCCAACCCATTGACTTGACGTATTCCCGCGTGGTGGGACCGAGCTCAGTGCGGGATGGCCTGCGATCAATCAACGTTCTGCTGTTCATCCCAGTATCTTCGCATCCCCTGTTAGCAGCATCCCTCAGCTAGTCTCTGGCTCATGCCGTCGGAGTTGTCATCGGTAATAGTGTAAAACTCCCAGGGCGTTCCTGAAGGGTCATGGACCCACACTTTGTCTTGCTTCGCGTGGCAGCATTGGACATCCATTTGTTCCTCAACAACGAGCCCTTCAGTGTGCAGGTGTGCAATTATTTCTTGAACTTCATTGGTGCTGGGTACTTCTACTCCAAGGTGATTCAGGGCGCCGCGCGACCCGGTTCCCCGTGCAGAGTCAGTGGTTTCGATCAGCACCAGTTTTAATGGCGGATTATCAATTTGGAAGTTGGCGTAGCCGGAACGGATCTTGTGTGGCTCAGCCTTAAACATCTGCGAATAAAAATCGATGGACTCAGCCAAGTTTGAAACATTTAGAGCCAACTGAACTCTGGACATAATTCACGCCTTTCAGTAGATTGATAACTATCAATATACAAGTTATAGTTCATATTGATGTTTGTCAATATGCGGCTGGAACGGGAAATGAGTGCAGGTGACGAAAAGCTCAACTAGAGAATCAGGATTAGGACTGCCGGAGGTCAGTGACTGTTGTTCACAAGGGCTGCGATCTTCAATGGGGAGGTCGGAAGCGGACTTATTGGCTCCAATATTGAAAGCCGTTGCGCATCCGGCCAGGCTGCAATTGTTGTCAATAATTGCGCTTAATGGTGAAGCGTGTGCGTGTGATCTCACTGCGCCGGTCGGCTTAAGCCAACCGACGGTGAGTCATCACTTGAAAATCCTGACCGAAGCCGAGTTGATTTTCAGAGAGCAACGAGGTCAATGGGCGTGGTTTCGGGTTAACAATAAAAGAATGAAAGACATCAGCAAACTGTTCAAAGTCTGAAACTATCGAGTTCCCCTAATTGAGGATGAGAGGCCATGGCGCAATTTGTCGGGGTGGCGGCAGTTACCGCCCAGGCTTGATAGGAAAACTTCAACTCGTGGCCGAGTTATCCACACACCCAGTCCGCAAGTGCCAGTACAACCACAACCCTTGCCACAGGGATCGCAATTTAGTCTGGGGAAACTTATGATTAAAGGTATATTTCTTATACAGAAAGTGTGTTAATGTTGCAGTTGAGGTTCGTATTCGACGAATTCAAATCGTCAGAGAATCTGCGCAAACATGGAATTGATTTCTTTGAGGCGCAGAAATTGTGGCTTGACTCCGATCGAGTCGAAATCGAGGCTCGCTACGTGGGGGAAATCAGGCTCATGGTGATTGGACGGATCGATGGTCGCCACTGGGCAGCGGTAGTAACGCCGAGGGGCGAACTGATTCGCATGATCTCTGTGCGACGGGCCAGAGTGAGGGAGGTTGAACTTTATGACGGGCGAAGAGTTTGACAAGATTTTCGACGACAACCAAGAAGACGTCATCCCCTACCTCGATCTGACTTCGGCTCGACGACCCGGCCGAGACGTTCGCCGAGTCAATGTTGATTTTCCGGTCTGGATGATTGAATCACTCGACCGAGAAGCCACCCGAATAGGTGTCCCCAGACAAGCAATCATCAAGCTGTGGATTGCGCAACGTTTGGATCACACCGGAATACCAAGTAAATCTCTCAAGGACAACAACGACCGAATCTAATGGTTCGGTCCTTGCCGTACGTCCTGAGAAATTTAATGTGTCGGGGTGGCGGGATTCGAACCCACGGCCTCTTCGTCCCGAACGAAGCGCGCTACCAAGCTGCGCCACACCCCGTGGCAACCCCGCAAAGTCTAGCCCGCAGGACCCTTCTGTTGCGGTTTCGCCCTAGAGACGTGAAGAAAAAGCGAAAAAAAGTGCAAGGAAAATAGGCATGGTTACAGATTATTGGTTACGTGCCAATCACTATCGCCGGTGTTGGGAGTGCCCCTTGTTTGGTTGGCATCACCGGCGGCTCCACGTTTTTGGCTTGCCGTGGGCAAAGTGCGCCTAGTTTTGCGTGCATTCTTAATGATGCTCCATGTCACGCAGTGAAACTAGGCGCCCGGAAACTAACGGGCACTTGGCCTGAGTGTTGTGAGCCCTTGACCATGCGATTTGGTTACTGAATTTTCTTTTAATAATTAAAAGTTCATCCATATTAAGAGGGGCAATAAAATGGATTATTTGTTCGTAATCGATCGAGTTTCAGATTACCCAACATGGCGCAAAGTGTTCGACGCAGATGGAGACGAGCATCAAAAGTTTGCCTCGTCCTTGGTTGCAGGCCCCAACGGAGATGGTGGGAGCGACGGCGCCCCCCGTATTACAAAACCCTTAGCCGGGGGCATCACTTAGCCACTTTTGTCGCCTGCTTGGTCACTCGTCAGTACACTGAAACATGGTCTTGTTTAGGGCTACAGTTATTGCCGCGATATTTGCGCTGGTGAGCACGTCTGTTCCTCTTCCTAGCGCAGCGACGTCAGGCACTCGAGTTCCGACGAAGGTGAGCCCGCCCTCTCAGCAATACGTAATGGCATTTCATGGCTGCAAGACGGGTTCGGGGGACTGTAATAATCCGTCGAGTCACGAAGTCTATTTGGCGCAGAGCAACGACGGTGCTTCATGGAGTTTGGTTCCAGGGTGGGAGCCGCGAGATGGCTCAGTCCCAGACGTGTTGAGGCGCGGAGACACGCTTTATGTGATTTCAACCGGTGGGGTGAGTCGACTCAATATGCAAACAGGGGACGTAACTCACGAACAGGTCTCAATAGAGGGTGGAGAAAATTACGTCGACCCTTCCCTAGCCCAATTACCAGATGGTCGGCTGGTGATGTTCTACCTTCCCGGAATCATGGGTCAAGATCCAGCTGCGTGCGCCCCCGGAGAGGGATCGTGTACTAGGCAAATCAAGTCGGCGGTTGAAGTCCCGGGAAGCAACGGAACGGTGTTCCGCGCAGATTCTGGAGTGAGGGTTTCCGAGACAATTACGGGAGGGACTTTCAGCGATCCGGATATTTTCTTCAATGGTTCGGAGTGGGTTTTATATGTGTCGCGTGGGCAGTCCATAAATGCCTACACCTCGGCAGACCTGCAGGGCACCTTTAGTTATCGAGGCCCCGTCTCGCAAAACCAAGGCGGAGTTGGTTCAGGCATGCCGACCTCTCAGGGAGGAGTGCAGACTTTTGCTCATTCATCAACGCGCGATTCCACCGTGATTGTGCGTGGTGAATCTGCAACCGGCACAACTCCGATCGCCAACTTCGCAACTGTCATCACAGGTCCATCTATTGGGCTGGGAAATTATGTGGCTAGCCCCGGAGTCGCCTTGAACACTCCGGGTATCACCTGTGGGCTTTGTAATGCTTCCTCAGCGCAAACGAGTACGGTCGTCAAGAAGCGGATCAAATGTGCTAA
The DNA here is from genome assembly GCA_041689915.1 of Candidatus Nanopelagicales bacterium. GTDB lineage: Bacteria > Actinomycetota > Actinomycetes > S36-B12 > S36-B12 > UBA4592. The sequence continues at coordinate 11,371 of JBDNFH010000055.1, forward strand.
AGGTAGTAAGACTAAATTCGTTACCGGAGTCAAGCCTAAATGCCCGAAGGGATTCAAGAAGGTGGGCAAGACGGTGAATTTATGACAGCATCACGTTCTAGGCAAAACAACTGCATGTGGCACTTGAGCGTAGTTATTTGCGTGGAACGACCGGACCGGTCGACTTTGCGGCTTTGATACCGAACTCACCGCCACCAAGGTCGGCACCGTAATACATCAGCCATGACTTCTTGTTTAGCCGAACAATATCCGGATCCCCGCCCCCTTGGATTACTGACTTCTCACCTTTGAAGGAAATACCATTCGTGCTGGTCGAAACCAGAATCCCGTAAAAAATACCCCGGTCACCGGTGTAGTACAAAGCGATTCTTCCACGGTCTATTACCGCGAAGGGATGTGAGCCACCGTGAATTAACGGTCCACTTCCTTGAGTTATGACGGGACCCATCTCCCACGTCAGCATGTCTGAACTTGTCGCAGTTCGCATCACTCGAGTTGTCAGCTCTCCCGGTTTCTCGAGATTGGAGAAGTAAGCTCGCCACTTACTCTTGTGCCGGATCACGGTAATGCCACCGGGCTCAAAGCCGGCCTGCTCAGTTGTGATCACGGGGCCTTCAACGGTGAAAGTAGCACCATTGTCGGTGGAGATGGCAGCGTTGATGTTGCCACTCGTAAGATAAAACAACCGCATGCGCTCGCCTCCAAGCGAGACCACGCGCGGCTGACCGGCAGCAACGCCAGATAGCGGAAGTTCTACGTCGGCCACGAAGGATCGGCCCGTCCGTGAAGTGGACGTGGCGCTAAGTGTGCCGGGAAGGGTGTCCGTCGAGTTAACGAAAGCAAATAACTTGATCCGACCATTTGATAAGCGCACCGCGGACGCGTCCGCAACCTGCTTAGCGGTTGATCCGAATATTGAGTCGCTGAGTACCGTGCCGACGGTTCGGAAATTGTTCGCCTTCTTCACGGTGCTAGTCGAAGTGGCGGGTTGCTGAGTTCCAGGAGCTCCGGGTTCGGGCATTGGACCGTCTAGTACCCACTTGGACTGACGACAGGTCATGGACGTTTCACTGAATGTGGTGACGGATCCGTCAGGCGAACAGGAGTCGCCAGGATTTTGCGCTGCCATTACCGGCGACATCGTCATCTGCGCTAGGACCAGACTCGTCGCGACCACAATTTTCGAAAGTGGGTGCATGACTAGAAGTTAGCACCATGACCGGTGAGATACCACCTAATTAGGTTCTCGGGGCACTGGGCCTGGAATTTGGTGTACTCATGACAATTCGAGGTGTGCGCTGCGCGATGTAAGCGTAATCAGAGTGGCTTCCGGTGGGCAGGCAAATCTAAAGGGTGCATAGCGTGAGCAACCCAGCCCAGCCGAAACATGTAGCGCGGAGTCCTGATGACGTGAAAGTCCACGCGCACGTTTGGTATCAAGATCACAGTTGGTAACAAGTGCTCCGTAACCGGGAAGACGAAGTTGCCCGCCGTGAGTGTGACCCGCGAGAATCAGTTGCACTTTGTCGAAGGCCATTGCGTCGAGCACCCGCAGATAGGGCGCGTGAACAACTCCGAGGGTGAGGTCGGCGTCACTGTTAAAACTATTCGTGATTCCGGCGTAGTCATCCCGTGAAATATGGGGGTCGTCAACACCCTTCACACTGATCAGGCGCCCGTCCACTTTCCAATCCACCTGAGTATTGGTCAAGTCAAGCCAGCCATGACTTTTCATGCCTTGCACAAGTGGTTCCCAATCCAACATGGAACGCGAAGGTGTGAGTTGGCTTGGGCCAGAAAAGTATCCAATCGGGTTGATTGGCTTTGGGGCGTAGTAGTCATTGCTACCCAACACGAAGGCACCGGGAAGGTCCATGAGTGGGTTAAGTGCTTCTAGTGCGGAGGGGACACCTTCTTCGTGCGAGAGGAAGTCACCGGTTGCGACTACGGCATCGGGGTTGAGGGTTGCTAATGAACGTACCCACTGGGATTTGGTTCTCTGTCCGGGGACCATATGTAAATCTGAAATATGGAGTAAACGAATTGGAGCTTGATCGGGTTCAAGAACCGGAATCTGAACTCGGCGCAAGGTGAATCTCCTCGTTTCAAGGTGCGCGTAGGCCAAAGCTCCCAGGCCGACAGAGGTAGTCACCGCCAATGCCTTACGTGTTGAAACCATGTGTCCATGTTCCCACTCGTTGCGTGTGAGTGGAACAATGCCTGCATGTCTACTGACCTCAAGGCCCAACTTAGAGTTGATTTGACCGCTTCGATAAAGGCGCGTGATGAACTAAAGTCAGCCACACTGCGCATGGTGCTCACGGCAATCACGAATGAGGAAGTCTCGGGAAAAGAGGCCAGAGTTCTCACAGATGAAGACGTGCTCACGGTGCTCGCACGTGAGGGAAAGAAGCGTCGTGAGAGTGCGATTGCTTACACCGAAGCCAACCGCCCGGAATTGGCAGCGCGCGAGAATGCAGAGTTGGAAGTAATTTCACTGTACTTGCCGGAGCAGTTAAATGACGCTGAGATCGAAGCAATTGTTGCTACCGCGGTCGACCAAGTTGCAGGGAGCGGAGTCACCGGAGGAGCTGCGATCGGCGCTGTCATGAAGATTGTTCAACCGCAGGTCAAGGGACGCGCGGATGGCGGCGTCGTTGCCGGGCTGGTGAAGAAAGCCTTGGAAGGCTAAGGAACGAGATTGTCAGTAGGGCTTGCGGCAGGAGCTGGATTCTCAAAAACTTGTTCCTGTGTTGGGGCTGGGGTCAGTTCGTCACTTGGAGCCGTTAGTGAGTTTGGATCAGTATTATCAAAGGTCGTTTCGCCTTCGGGGATGAAAATCTCATCGGTGGGAACTGGCTCTGGCTCTACATAAGGCGCGACCGTGAATTGAGTGCGTAAATCAAAATTGACAATTGGGAGATTGGCTGAGGCGGCCAGCATGGACTCTTTCCAGATTGGTCCAGGCAGAGTTCCGCCATACACCTGACGGTAATACTTGCCATTGATAGTGATGTCCTTGAGCGGGAATGCGTAACCTCCGCGAGGGTCACCAACCCATACTGCTGAGGCAACTTGAGGAGTGAAGCCGGCGAACCAGACCGCCGCCGATTCATTTGTGGTTCCCGTTTTTCCAGCAACCGGGCGGTTACCTAAATTCATGGCAGAACCCGTACGGCCTGGGATGTTTCCGTCTACTACGCCGTTCAGCATCATGGTGACTCCGTCAGCAACTTCCCGGTCAAGTACTTGGCGGCAGTCACCATTGGGAACGGGAAGCTTTGCACCGTCCCGATCTCGGATTTCCAAGATAGGAACGGGGTCACAATAGCGACCGTGCGCTGCAAAGGTTGCATAGGCATTTGCCAAGGACAGTGGCGCAATCTCCATGGTGCCCAAAGTGAATGAGGGCACTCGCAGGAGTGGGTCACCGTTGCCGAGGGTCACTCCGAGTGATTCGGCAATGTCTGCAGGTCGACAAATTCCCGTGCGCTCTTCGATTGCCATGAAGTAGGTATTGGTTGAATAGGCGGTTGCCAGCGCCATGTTGAGAGTGCCGGACGTAGTTGAGTTGCGCACTGTTACCGGATCATAGATCACGCCGGTGTCACAATTTTTGAAATTGTTGAAAGTATTTGGGCTTGGAGCGCTGATGTATTCATTCGGTGAGATCCCTGCCTCGAGTGCTGCTGCAAGGGTGAAAATTTTGAATGTTGAGCCGGCCTGCATTCCAATGGTTCCACCCATGCTTTGGGTCGCGTTGTAGTTATAGGTTGTTTTTCCTTTTCCGCTAGTTCCCCATTCACGGTTTTGGGTCATGGCAATTATTTGCCCGGTGCCAGGTTGGACCATGGAAATCGCCGCAGCTTTGCCACTTGGGTCGTCAATTGGAATTGTTGAGTCGACGATTTGAGTCACCGCTTTTTGCACGATCGGATCAAGTGTTGTCGTGATGGTGTAGCCACCGCGGCGAAGGAATGCTTCACGCTCTTCGGGAGTCTCGCCGAAAATATTATTCTCACGGATTGATTGAAGGACGTAATCGCAGAAGAATGGTGCGTAACTTGAGGTGCAGCCATTAGAAACTTGGGTTGGGTTTATCAGCGCCTGCATCGGGATTTTTTGGGCGCGATCCGAGTCGGCTTGTGAGATGTAGCCAAGGGTTGCCATCCGGCCCAGAACAACATTGCGGCGTTCGGTTGAGAGTTCAGGATTGCGAATTGGATCGTAGGAAGTCGGGCGCTGAACAATGCCCGCAAGGGTTGCGGCTTCGGCGAGGGTGAGGTTTGCCGCTGGCTTTGAAAAGTAGCGCCGTGATGCAGCTTCGATTCCGTAGGCACCCGATCCGAAGTAGGCAATGTTGAGATATCGCGAGAGAATCTCGCCTTTTGTGAATCGTTTCTCTAGAGCCAGGGCTAACCGCACTTCTTTGATCTTCCGGGCTGAACTATCTCCTCGCGCCGCATCGAGTTCTTCAGCGCTGGTCGCTTGATTTACCAGAACGTTTTTGACGTACTGCATGGTCAGGGTGGAGGCACCTTCTGAGATTTCACCAGAACTGGCATTGGATGCCGCGGCTCGAACGATCCCACGGAAGTCGACCCCATTGTGTTCAAGGAAGCGGGAGTCTTCCACCGCAATGGTTGCTTGGCGCAGGATCGGGGCGATGCTGTCCAGGGGGACTTCAACTCGATTTTGATAGTAAATAGTGGCCAGTACTGAACCGTCGGAGGCAAGGATCACGCTTCGCTCAGGTAGCGGAGGGGTGTTCAACTCGTCGGGTAGTGACTCGAAATCCCGGACAACATCTCGGGTGAGCACACCAAGGCTGCCAGCGAATGGAATGAGCATGAGCCCTACCAAAGTGCCGGCAAGGATGGAGATTCCCACAATTGCCCCAAGAGTGGCGGCAATCGCGCCAGCGGTGTGTCTTTCTCGGGGCATATTCATCAGACGACAAGGGTAAGTCCCTCGTTCCCAATTTCCAAAGGCATCCCTATTCATTCGAATTTAACCGAAGCCTTATCAGGGGGGGAATTCTGGTGAACCTTGTGCAAACTTTCCCAAAACAGAAAACTATTGACTCTCGGTTGTGGGCGGAGCATAGTTTGGAAAGTACAGAAGCGGCTGGCGAAGATGTCCGGGGGTTCCGCTTTGGGGGCAACTAAATGAGGAGTTTGCGCACATATGTCAATAGCAACCGAATGGGCCGCCAAGGCAGCATGTCGCAGTATAGATCCAGACATACTTTTTGTTCAAGGAGCGGCTCAGAATCGCGTGAAAGCGATTTGCCTCGGTTGCGAGGTTCGCACGGAGTGCCTCTCAGACGCACTGGACAACCGGATTGAGTTTGGGGTTTGGGGTGGCATGACCGAGCGAGAGCGTCGGGCACTGCTCCGCCGTCGACCCAATGTTGGTTCATGGCGAGCCTTGCTCATGAGTGCTCAAGGTGAGTACGAGCGTCAATCTTTTTTGAGTGTGACCGATCGCGCTTCGTAACTACCAGTCAATTTCTTGATTGGCGAGGGCGGCACCGATTTCGCGTAGGCCCGCTAAATCATGGACGTCTTGGGCCATTGCGGGAACGGGCTGAACGGGAACGCTCGGATGCGCCGCTGTAAAACGTGAAGCGAGATGCTTTTGTCGTGCTTTGATCTCCATTCGCTCCGCATGCAATTCTAGTAATGCAGCAGTGAGTGGCCCTGCGCCTTCGGCAGTGAGTTTTTGAGCAGCGGACAACACTTGATCGTGGGTGAGCCCAGTTTCTGGCACTTCCTGCACTCGATTCAGAATCAGCCCACCAAGTGGCATTCCGTCTTGATTAAGGCGCTCAACAAAATAAGCAGCCTCGCGCAATGCATCACGCTCAGGGGCAGCCACCACGATAAATTCCGTCCCCGAATCTTTGAGCAACGCGTAGGTCGCATCAGCTCGTTCACGGAAGCCACCGAATGTTGTGTCAATAGCTGCAACGAAATTGCCAACATCTGCGAGCACTTGAGCACCCAGGAGTTTGCTCAAGACATTAGTGAAGATTCCAAAACCAAGTACTGCTATTCGCCCTAGTCCGCGACCGGCGCCTCTCGCAGGTGCAGTGAGAATCCGAATGAAACGTCCGTCAAGAAATGAACCGAGGCGGGCCGGCGCATCAAGGAAATCGAGTGCATTTCGACTTGGGGGCGTGTCGACAATGATCAAGTCCCAATGGGATTCATCAGCTCGCAACTGTCCAAGTTTTTCCATGGCCATGTACTCCTGGGTACCGGCAAATGAGGACGAGAGCGCTTGATAAAACGGGTTACTTAAAATTTGCTGTGCCCGTTCGGGGTCGCTGTGCGCTTCGACGACTTCGTCGAATGTGCGCTTCATGTCGAGCATCATTGCGCTCAATGAACCGTTAGTAATTCCAGGTACGGGTCGTGGTGTGTTATCAAGTTCGGTCAGCCCCATTGCTTGCGCGAGTCTGCGGGCCGGGTCAATTGTTAATACACACACATTTCGGCCAAGCTCTGCTGCGCGAAGCCCTAAAGCGGCTGCCGTTGTGGTTTTGCCAACTCCACCTGCTCCAGTGCACACAATTATGTGCTTGTCAGGATTGGAAAGAATCGCGTCAATGTCCAATGTCATATTATTGCGCCTCGCCAATTCCTGAAGCGGACATGATTGCGGCAAGTTCGTAGAGTGCCCCCAAGTCAATTCCACTTGGCAATAATGGGAGAACAAAGATCGGAAGGCCTCGATCGGTTAAGCGTTCTAGTTCACTTACTTCTAAGTTGACTCGCTCAGCGTGATCACTGGCTTCGGTGAGTAACGCGTTAACCAGTTGCACGGTTGGCGCCAGACCTGCTTGGGTAATTTCACGTTGAATTTCCACAGTAGGAAGTTGACGTGCAATCGCCACTTTTCGCTGTCGTGCATCGAGCTGAGGTGACCTGGTCATGTTCACAAAAATCCCGCCAAGAGGAAGTCCGGCCGCTTCAAGTTCGCTCGCACCGTCAAGGGTTTCTTGCACTGGCATTTCTTCAAGGAGTGTCACAATGTGGATTACAGTTTGTTCCGAGGCGATCACACTCATGACTGAATCTGCATGTGATTTGATCGGACCGACCTTGGCAAGACCCGAAACCTCAGTATTTACATTCAAAAACCGCGTGATGCGTCCGGTAGGGGGAGCATCGAGAATTACATAGTCGTACGCATTGTCTTGATTTTTTTCTTTGCGCTTGACCACTTCGCAGGCTTTTCCGGTAAGTAATACATCACGCAGTCCCGGTGCGATTGTGGTTGCAAAATCCACCGCCCCCATTTTACTCAATGCGGATCCGGCTCGGCGGAGTTTGTAAAACATTTGGAGGTAGTCAAGGAGAGCCTCTTCCACGTCAACGGCGAGCGCCCAGACCTCACCACCACCCGGTGCTACCGCGATTTTGCGCTCTTCGTAGGACAAGGGCTGGGTGTCAAATAGTTGGGCGATACCTTGTCGGTCTTCAACCTCCATGAGCAAAGTTCTGTGGCCGCCTCTGGCCAGCGCAATTGCCAGTGCCGCTGCGACAGTGGTCTTGCCAGTTCCACCCTTGCCGGTTACGACGTGAAGGGTCACTTTGGGCCAATATTGCACTCGTTCACTGTACTAACCCCGTCCGCGTTACGCTCTCCCCATGACAATTTGGGAATACGCGACCGTGCCGCTCTTGATTCATGCAACAAAGCAAATCCTCGATACGTGGGGAGAAGACGGCTGGGAGCTCATTCAAGTTGTGCCAGGTCCCAATTCCGACAACATGGTTGCTTATCTCAAGCGCCCCAAAAATTAAGAGGTAAAGGTTGTGTCTGCAGTCGAAGATCGTCTCGCCGAACTTGGTTTGACCGTCCCTGAGGTCGCAGCTCCTCTTGCGGCGTACGTCCCCGCCGTGATCAGTGGCTCGTACGTCTATACATCAGGACAGTTGCCTTTTGTCTCCGGAGTCCTTCAAGCCACAGGCCGCCTTGGTGCCGAAATTGAAATTGATCAAGGCGTAGCCCTGGCTCAAATTTGTGCACTAAATGCAATTGCTGCGGTAAAGAGCGTGATTGGTGATCTTGATCGGGTTGTGCAGGTAGTTCGGGTTACTGGATTTGTTGCATCAACTTCGGAGTTCACTTCCCAGCCGGCCGTGATAAACGGTGCGAGCAATTTATTGGGTACCGCTTTTGGCGGGGCACATTCACGTTCAGCAGTTGGTGTAGCAGCACTCCCACTTGGGGCACCCGTTGAAGTGGACATGATTGTTGAGTTTAAGTAACACGTGGAATTGCTCCCACTGACCGAACGCGTTAAATCTGTCGCTGCGGGCGACGGTCGGTGGAGCATTCCGGTGGCAGAACCCGCAGCCACGGTAGTGATTGCACGGCCGGCAAAAGCTGGTTTTGAAGTACTACTCATGCAGCGCAGCGCCACCATGGCGTTCGCGCCGAACATGGCTGTATTCCCGGGGGGTCGGGTTGACCCGAAAGATCACGACTTCCCTGACCCATTTCTGGCCTGCGCGATCCGCGAAGTGAATGAAGAAGTTGATCTTGTTCTCAGTGGGCTCATTGCCCTTGACCACTGGATTACTCCAGAAGTTGAACTACTGCGCTACGACGTACATTTCTATCTGGCGATCGTGGACGAACACGTCGAAGGAAGTCTGGTAACAACCGAGGCGGACACCATGCTGTGGCTGACACCGGCGCACGCTCATGCCAGATCACTAGACGGATCACTCCCGATGCTTCGTCCAACTCAAGTTGCTCTTGCCGAATTAAATCTGAGTAATGACCTTGAGCAACTAACTCAATTTGCCAGGGCGCGAAATATCGCACCGAGACTTCCCAGGCCGGTACTAGAACCGTCAGGGGAAATTCGTTGGGATTTGGTGAATGGTCACACGGGCGAGCTGATTGCGACCAACGTAGGCAGGGCGAAGCAGGAAACGACGGGCAGTCATGACTAGTCAGGAAGTTCGGCAAATATGGACCGGTGGTGTGGTTGCAGTTGACGTCAATTGCGTTTTGGCGCCTAATCCTTCGCCGTGGACACTTGAAGGCACTAACACGTACCTCATCGGTGAAGCTGGCGGAAGGCAAGTAGTAGTTGACCCAGGCCCGGCCGACAGCGCGCATTTGCAGCGAGTCTCTCAATTAGCGCAGGGACCGATTGCGGCAATTTTGTTAACCCATGCGCACATTGATCACTCCGAAGGCGCACCTGATTTATCTGCACTCGTCGGCGCTCCAGTTATTTCTAGCCGCGAAATTGCCGGGCTTGATTTGGGCACTGTCGAGTTACACATGCACCGGACTCCTGGGCACAGTTCCGACAGCGTCTGCATCACGGTTATTTCCCCTTCGGGTCGATACCTTCTTAGTGGTGACACTATTTTGGGTCGTGGCACAACACTGGTTGCCCACCCGGACGGTGTACTCAGTGAATACTTTGACTCACTTCGCCTACTGCGTGATCACTGTAATGAGCAAGGGATCAACACACTTTTACCAGGACACGGACCGATCGCAGAGTCTCCTGTCGCACTCATTGATTTCTATGAAAAACACCGACTTGAACGACTTGAACAAATTCGCGCAGCAATCCAAGAGGGCAATACAACCGTTGAATCAATTACTAGCTTGGTTTACGCAGATATTGATCCAAAAATTCGAATAGCCGCTGAATTAACGGTTGCAGCCCAACTTCACTACTTGGAAAAAGAGGCACTGGGCTAACGGGCCCGTTTGCCTAGTCTTTCAATATCGAGAATCAGTACTTGACGTGACTCCAAAGTGATCCAACCGCGCTGAGCGAAATCAGCGAGTGCCTTATTCACTGTTTCCCGGGATGCACCAACAAGTTGCGCGAGCTCCTCTTGGGTCATGTCGTGGGTAACGAGAAGGCCACTTGGGATCAGCGTTCCAAACTTTTCACCCAGTTCCATCAGCGCTTTTGCGACCCGACCGGGCACATCACTGAACACGAGGTCAGCCATTGCTTCGTTGGTGCGGCGAAGTCTGCGCGCGAGAGTTTGTAACAGTGCGGCAGCGACTTCGGGGCGACCGGCCAGCCATGGCATGAATTGCGTGTTGCCGAGGCGCAAAACGCGGGCTTCGGTGAGCGCGGTTGCGGTTGAGGTTCGAAGGCCTGGATCGAACAGACTCAGTTCACCAAACATTTCGCCCGGGCCGAGTATCGCCATGAGTGACTCGCGCCCATCAGCAGAAGCATGTCCAAGTTTTACTTTGCCTTCAAGGATGAGAAAAAGATGATCACCGGGCTCGTCTTCCTGGAAGAGCACTCCACCTTTAACAACCACCTGCTCGGTGAGCAACTCCATGAGGGCCGCGGCACCGTCTTCATCTAAAGATGCAAATAGTGGGGATTGATGCAGGACAGAATCCACGTGCGCCCCTTTCGTCAACGGTTGATACATGTTGTAAACAAGTTCGGATTTCCTCGCTAGGGGCACTTTATTGGATCCACTCGGACGTCACCGCAGGTCGGGGGGCGTGAGCCAATTTACGGTGACTTAATCTAGGGGAGTGTCCGCCGCCCAAAATCTCCTAGAAGCTCCAGATCCGGTGGTGGTTAAGGACGCTCGGTGGATTTTCCGAGAATTGGTCAAGACCTACCCTGACGCTGGACCTGAACTTGATTTCACTTCACCCCTCGAAATCCTGGTCGCCACAATTCTCAGCGCGCAGTGCACCGATCGCCGGGTAAACGCGGTCACGCCAGCACTTTTCACCAAGTATCCCGATGCTCCGGCCTACGCCGCGGCGAATCAAGAGGAACTTGAAGAACTCATTCGACCTACCGGTTTCTACCGAAATAAGGCAACCACGATTATTGGGATGGGGGCCAAACTCACCTCAGAGTTCGACGGTGAAGTGCCCAAAACGGTGGAGGAACTTGTCACCCTGCCGGGTGTTGGTCGTAAGACCGCCTTCGTCGTGATGGGAAATGCCTTTGGCTTACCGGGAATCACAATCGACACTCACTTTGGTCGTTTGGCACGTAGATTCGGTTGGACCACCAATACTGACCCGGTCAAAGTTGAGCGCGATATTGAACTTATTTTCCCAGCGAAAGATTGGACCCAGCTTTCGCACCTTGTTCTCTGGCACGGGCGACGCGTGTGTCATGCGCGTAAACCCGCGTGCGGGGCGTGTGCTGTCGCAAAAAAGTGCCCTGCATTCGGCGAAGGGCCAACGGATTTCGCGGAAGCCGAAAAACTGGTTAAGTCACAAGGTCGAGCGTGAATAAGGGGCGAGGTCTACGCATTGCAATGGGTGTAGTTGCTGCCGCCGTGTCACTAAGTGCCTGCGCGAGTTCGGAAACCGCAGGTGAATTAGTTAAGGCGCCAAGTCCCAACACGAGCAGCCGTGACGCACAGCACGGTGAGCCTCCGCGCGATCCGGAGATGCTTGCACTCATGCAGGAAGTGAATTTGGATCCGTGTCCTACGCCTGTACCAAACCCTGATGCCGCAATTCCAGGTTTGCCCGACCAAGTCTTTGACTGCCTCGGTGACACTTCCGCGATTTCGTTGGCGCAGGTTCGCGGGAAGCCCATGGTTGTTAACGTTTGGGCTTCTTGGTGTTCACCGTGCATCGCAGAGTCGCCGCTGCTTGAAAAAACTTCGCGGGAACTTGACGATGAAGTGGATTTTATCGGGATCAATCTTGAAGATGACCCAACGAGTGCGCTTCAATTCATGCAAGACTTTGGCATCACCTATCCATCGGTGATTGACCATTCGGGTGATACTCGCGCGCCGCTGACAATCCTTGGACCACCCGTCACCTATTTCGTAACGCCCGAGGGTGTTATCACCGGTCGTTGGGACGGTGCAATACCCAGCGAGGAAAAATTTTATGCCCTCTTGCAGCAATACTTAGGAATCAACAGGTGAACTGGTTAACCCAAGGAAGGCTCATCCCCGAGTCACTTCAACCATTGCCACAGTGGTTGAGTCCCGTAGCAAACGCAGTTGACGGACTCGGCGCCGAAGCCCTCACCCAATTCATTCCAACCATTGGGCAAGGAGTCCACTCCGCAGTACTGGTTCTCTTCGGGGATCAAAAAGATGTTCTGATTATTGAACGAGCAGTCGATGCAAGTTTGCATAGTGGTCAACCCGCTTTCCCTGGTGGGCGAGTTGAAGTAAGTGACCAGTCCGCGATCGCAGCGGCGCTACGCGAAGCACACGAGGAAACTGGACTTGATCCACGTGGTGTCACTCCATTCGCCCAGCTTCCAGATTTATGGATCCCGGTGAGTAATTACGTGGTGTCGCCGATCCTTGGTTGGTGGCATGAATCAAGCCCAATTAGTGCACGGGATGTCAGGGAAGTTGCCAGCGTGCACCGAATCCCAATCGCTGATTTCGTGAATCCTGACAATCGCGTTAGCATTCGACACCCTTCCGGCTACATGGGAGATGCGTTTGAAGTGAATAAGTTATTGGTGTGGGGATTCACCGGTGGGTTGATTTCAACCCTGTTCGAACTATCAGGCTGGAGTGTTCCTTGGGATCGAGACCGGGTAGTAGCCGTAGGACAAGGCGCACAACGTGAACACGGTTGATTGGATTTTGATTGGTGCCCTTGCGATATTTGCCTGGGCCGGTTGGCGCCAAGGGTTCGTTGCCGGGGTGCTGAGTTTTGCGGGGTTTCTTGGCGGAGGCATCGCAGCCCTGATGTGGCTGCCAAGCCTGATTAAATCTTTCGTCACTGATCAAACGATTTCGGTAATTGTTTTGGGAATAGCAGTCCTGGCTAGCGCGATCCTTGGCCAGGTGTTGTTTTCAATTCTTGGCCGCCGCCTACGTGAGCATTTGACCTGGCGACCGGTAAAGTTTGTGGACTCATTTGCCGGATCGGCGCTCAATGTTTTAGCGTTTGCATTAGTCGGCTGGGTCATCGCCAGTGTGCTTGTCTTTTTGCCGATAAATTCAATAGCGGGCCAGATTGGCCAGTCCCAAGTGCTGTCAACCCTTGACGCAATTGTCCCTAATCAAGCCAGGACGTTGTTCAAAAATGTCAGCACACTTGTTGGACAAACGGGAATACCAAGAATCGTAACCGGTTTCGGGCAAGACCAGTCATTGGAAGTTGCAGAGCCCGATGCGGGCATTTCCCGCGATGTATTCCCGGTAATTGAAACCTTCACGGTTCGACTTACAGGTGATGCACCGGAATGCAAGCAGAGTGTTTCTGGCTCTGGCTTCTACTTCGCTCCCGGTCGGCTCCTGACAAATGCGCATGTCGTTGCCGGTGTACAAGACTTGCAAGTTCGCCTCACCGGCTTGGAGAACTCAGTTCCTGGTCAGGTTATTTTATTTGACCCGCAAAAAGACGTCGCCGTAATTGCAACAGAAGAACGTGATACTCGAGTTGCGCTATTTGCTCGTGGGAAAGCAAAAGTTGGTGAAAGCGCCGCAGTGGCAGGCTACCCGGGCGGCGGGAATCTCTCGGTAACTCCCGCCCGAATCAGCGGAATTTTGAGTGCGCGTGGTGAAAACATCTATGGTGACATTGGGGTCGAGCGTAACGTGTATTCACTCCGATCCAAAGTAATTCCTGGTAATAGTGGAGGACCGTTGGTGAGCAGCCATGGTCAAGTTCTTGGTCTTGTATTTGGTTCCAATACTGATTCAGATATTGGCTACGCGCTAACTAACGGTGAATTGCAAGGCGCGATTGACTTTGCAAACTCTTGGACACAAGCTAGCGGTGCTGTAGACACAGGAAGTTGCCAATTAAGGGACTGAGCTAGTTGCTCACGCTTTCCACAGCAACCAAACTGGCAAGAATCGGGTACACAAATTCCACTCCAATAAAACAACTGGACGCGATAAATGTTTTCTTAACTTTAATTGGAGTTCTCGGTCTTCAAGTCCTCTGAGAACTTGTGACGCGCGATCACGAATCTCCGAAGCATTGGTCAAACTCACGCCCGTCGAATTTCAAACAATCCAAAGGCCGGCCGCAACCGCGGCCGGCCTAAGAAAAGAAGAAGAACCTGTTCAACCAAACTCGCGGCAGACCCGGCTGATTCTCTGTAGTTTCTTAATCCTCGTTATATGTGTGGGTCGCTCGAACAGGAACGCCCACTGTTAGGAGGTCGAGTACTGGGCAATGCTCATTTACGAGTTTGGTTAGGTGCGCATATCGCTCATCCGTCTCAGGACCGGTAATTTTTACCGCCATATCGATTGATTGATATCCTGGTCGAACATCTGGGTTTAGCCCAAAGAAGCCCTGCACATCTAAATCTCCCTCAAGCGTGATTTCAATTGTATCGACAGCGATTCCCAATTTTGCTGCCCACACCTGGTAAGTGATTACATTGCATGAGCCAAGGGAGGCCAGTAAATGTTCAACCGGACTCGCAGCAAGATTTGTTCCACCTAAAGTTGGAGGTTCGTCGATGGTGTATTCATGCGTACCTGATCGCACGCTTACTTCAGTTGTGGTACCTGCGACTAGCGTCGTCGTCGTTTTCGGCCTGACGACCGCCAACTTTTTATCATTATTTATCGCTGCCGTGGTCGCATTTATTACTTCAACCAAGATCTCTTCTGGTGACAATTGAGTTTCAATGGTGCTGTTAGTCATTTCTTTTTCTCCTATGTTTTATGAATGGCAATTGGTTAATGGCAATCGGGTTGAACTCATAGATCAACAAAAGCCATTTGCGCAGACATAAAGCAAATCAATATACAGCCGTCGAGTAAAGAAGAATGCAGGGATGACGCTCATATCAAAGTGCCCCTTTATCCTTCCTCACTTCGGAATGGCATTGAATCTTCCACCCGGTTAGATCGACTCAAATATTTCTGTGAACTTACATGAGTAAATCGAAAAGTGCAACATGCAAATACCTTGCAATAACTCTTAAAAAACTTTTGCAGAAATAAAGCATCTAAGATTGTTTCGCAATAATAGAGTGATGGGACTGCCCCCGGTTTGGTTGACACTTGGGGTTGATGGTTCTTAAGCCGCGTGTGCGGTTGTGTGGATTGTTTCAAACTGCACGGGTGTGAGTTTGCCCAGGGTGCGTTGGCGGCATCGGCGTTTGGCCTTGACTTCGCTAGTCATGGCTCAAGCATTGCGGAAAAGAGGGCTTCCAGTGCAATAGAATTGACTTCGGGTGCCTTCGACGTTGAGGTGGTGAGAGTTTCGCGAGCACGATCAGCCAGCCGACTCGCGCCAAGGTGATTTCCCCGCGCCTGGTGGGTCAAGGCCGCACCCATTTGTGCACAGGCACGCCATAGGGCCCTGTCAGAATTTGGTGCGCAACGCCACCGTTGTTCGGCAACTTCATGGACATGGAAAGGCAATCCTTGGGCAAGGTAGTCGGTGATCTCGCTCCATGCCTGATCGCACGAAATGTAGTCGCGCTCGGGGACCTGAGGGAAAGAGTCGGTATTAATTGTGTCACCGCGAAGTGGTCTACCAAGTCGGTCTCGTGCTTGCATGTTTGTCTCTCCGCTACGTGATTGCATGTTGGCGCAACCAAGGAAGGAGTAATTCGGCAAAAGCATGCGGGTTTTCTTCATGGGGGAAGTGACCTGTCGGCATGATGTGTCGTGTGTATGAAGCGCTCACCATTGACTGGTTCTCGACAAGGTCATGAATAATCATGGGGTCATGTTCACCGAAAATATCCAGTACCGGAACGCTGATGGGTTGTTCAATTGAATCTTGGAAACGTCGGCCATCACTACGGTACAGAGAGCGGATTGCCCAACGGTGAAATTCAATTGCCGTGTGGGCTGTCGGCCAATTTTGATAGGCGGCTTGAATGACGTCTCGCACGTCGGAGGTCACCCAGGAGGGGTCATGCGAGTACCTCTCCAAAAAGTCTCCAATATTGGTGCCACCATTTTTGGTGTAGTAGCGCTCTGGAATAAACGGCAATTGGAGCCGGGCGAGATAAGACATACCGGAACGTTGCGCATTGTTGCGTAGGAGTGAATTACGCAGCACGCGCGGATGTGCACCAGCAACGCTGACAAGAGCGGCAACAGCGTCAGGATTTTGCGCGGCCATGGTCCAGCCAATTACTGACCCGACACCATGCCCGACCACTGTTGCTTTGGCTTCCCCTAGTGAACGAATAACGCTCACGCAGTCACGAGCCAGCGTGGTGGGGTCGTATCCCTGGGGTGGGTGATCAGAGCCACCGTAACCACGCAAGTCCATTGCAATTACCCGGTAGCCAGCGGTAGCAAGGGGCGCGATTAACTCACGCCACGTCCACCAGAAACTTGGGAAACCGTGCAAAAGCAAAACAGCGGGACCAGAACCCATGTCAACAATGTGGAATCGGGCGCCATTAGCAGAAACATTGCGGTGGGTCCATGGACCGGTTGTGGCAATTGCTGCGTCAGGAGTGATCACGTAGATGTGTGAGTTATTTGCCGAGTGCTGTGAGTGACTCGGAAGTTTTCTTCCATTCCGCACGGGCCATCGTAGGGGCCTTGACGTCTTTGCCTTTGCTCTTGATCAGTAGCCCAAGGATCCCGGCCACGAGGAAGAGCACTACGGCAACAATAAGGAAGCCAGCCCAAACGGGGAGGCCCAATGCCACTAGGGCATAGGCAATTGTGATTAAAACAAAAATCCCACCCATGCCGATTAACGACAGGGCGATAATTGCCAGAAGTGAAATTCGGCCAATTGTCTTACTGGTTTGGGAAAGTTCTGTTGTTGTCAGGTTTACCTGGGCGGTGAGAAGGTGTTTACCGTCGCTGATCGTGTTTGCGACCAATTGCTTCAAACTCGGTTGTGACGCCATGTTAATCCCCTTCCAAGCCCGAAGGTTACCGTGGTTCAGAGTTAGATTCGGGTTCACCCTGCTGATACACGTCAGGAATGCCATCTTGATCCAGATCGGACTCTTCAATTTCCGCCAACCGTGCATACTCGCGACCACGTGCGAGCAAGAAGAAGGCAGCTATCGAGGCGGCAATAACTGAAGCAACCAGCACCGCGATTTTGGCGCTTTCAAGGTAGAGCTCGTTATCGGCGTACCCCAATTCGCTAATGAGCAGGGCAACTGTGAAACCGACACCAGCCAAGAACCCGACCGCCGTGACATCACGCCATGCGATCCCCGGACTCAAAGTTGCGCGGGTGAACCGGGCCATGAGCCAAGCCATTCCAACAACGCCAATGGGCTTACCAAGAACTAGGCCGATCATGATTCCTAATGCGATGGGAGATTGCAAGGGTTCGATGATCCCGGTGGCCCGTAAATCAACGCCGGCGGCGAAGAGCGCAAAGACAGGAATTGCGAATCCAGCACTGATTGGGTGGACCGCGTGAATCAACGTGTCAGCAGGTGATTGCTTCTCGCCAGGGTCCAGCCGAACTCGTGTTAGGAACCCAAATGCAACACCAGCGACCGTTGCATGAATCCCACTCTTGTAACAGAAATACCAGCCAATGATTACCAGGGGGATGTAAATAATTGGCGACGAAATGCGGTATTTCTGCAGCAACCAGTAGGCGAGCAGTGCGGCTAAGAATCCCCCGAACCAGAGCATTGCAAACTTATCCGAGTAGAAAATTGCAATAACGCTGATAGCGCCAAGGTCGTCAACGACAGCGAGTGTGAGTAAGAATGCGCGCAGCGCAATGGGAAGTTTACGACCGAATATGGCGAGGACCGCCAGTGCAAATGCAATGTCGGTCGCCATGGGAATTCCCCAGCCATGCAGTGAGCCGCCGGCTAGCGTGGCGTTTACAACAACGTAGATAAGTGCTGGTACAAGCATGCCGCCAAGTGCTGCGGCGGCAGGGACGATCGCTTGGGCGGGTTTGGACAGGGATCCGAGAACTAACTCATGTTTGAGTTCTAATCCAACAACAAAGAAGAAAATTGCTAGCAGAGCGTCGGCTGCCCAAATCCCTAGTGAGAGATTCAAGCCGAGATCAGCCGGTCCAATTGTGTAATGAACCAAATCGAAATAACTGTCCCCCCAGGGGGAGTTCGCCCAAATCAGAGCTAGGATTGCGGCAAACAGCAGGATCGCGCCACCAACGGTTTCATCACGCAACTGGCTAAGTAGCCATCCCCGTTCACCAAGGCTTGGACGCGACAAAATCTCGTTATTGGCCACCAGGCCACCCTACTAACACGTGTTGAGACGCGATATTGCGTGTAATTATTCGTCAGAACTGGAGGCCTCAAGCCCCGCGGAAATCAGATTCATAACTGCAGGATCAGCAAGGGTTGTCGAATCTCCCAAACTGCGGTGCTCGGCAACATCTTGCAGTAGTCGTCGCAGGATTTTTCCCGAGCGAGTCTTAGGGAGTTCAGGAACGATCATGATCTTTCGCGGTTTTGCAATTGGACCGATTTCGGTAGCAACGTGATTGCGAAGTTCAGCAACCAGGCTGGTTCCGTCGGCACCTTCCATTCCACCACGCAAAATCACGAAAGCAACAATTGCTTGGCCGGTGGTTTCATCAGCTGCGCCGACAACAGCGGCTTCAGCAACGGAGGGGTGAGAGACAAGGGCTGACTCAACTTCTGTTGTTGAAATGCGATGCCCGGAAACATTCATCACGTCGTCGACCCGGCCCAGTAACCAAATTGCCCCGTCGTCATCAAGTTTTGCGCCGTCACCCGCGAAGTAATACTGCGGCCACTTGGACCAGTACGTATCAATGAAGCGTTGGTTATCTCCCCAGATCCCGCGCAACATTGCTGGCCACGGTTCGGTGAGAACGAGGAAGCCTCCGTGGCCATTTCCCAGGGGTGTTCCCGCTTCATCGACGATCCCGACCTCGATTCCGGGAAGTGCACGCATTGCCGATCCAGGTTTGGTGGCAGTGATGCCAGGTAACGGCGAAATCATTATGCCGCCGGTTTCGGTTTGCCACCAGGTATCAACGACCGGGCAGTTGTTGCCGCCAATTACCGAGCGGTACCACATCCAGGCTTCAGGGTTAATGGGCTCGCCAACTGATCCGAGTACGCGAAGTGAACTCAGGTCATGTGATTGAGGTAGTTCGTCCCCCCACTTCATGAACGTGCGAATTGCGGTCGGCGCCGTGTAAAGAATTGTGACGCCATGTTTTTCCACGATGTCCCACCAGCGATCCTTGGCGGGAGTGTCCGGCGTGCCTTCATAAATCACTTGGGTGACACGGTTCGCAAGCGGGCCGTAAACAATGTACGAGTGGCCGGTTACCCAACCAATATCTGCGGTGCACCAATACACATCGGTGTCAGGCTTAAGGTCAAATACGTCGTGATGCGTGTAGGCAACTTGGGTTAGGTAGCCACCGGTCGTGTGCAAAATCCCTTTTGGCTGACCGGTGGTTCCCGAGGTGTACAAAATAAATAGCGGGTGTTCTGAATCAAACGCAACGGGAGTGTGCGCGGGTGATTGGTTCTCAACGAACTCGTGCCACCAGACATCTTTTTCGGTCCATGCAACGTCATTTCCGCAACGTTTAACAACCCAAACATTCTTTACCGAGGGACTTGCAGCCACTGCTTCATCAACTGCGGGCTTAAGTGCCATGACGCTACCGCGGCGATGTTGTCCGTCTGCAGTGATCACCAATTTGGCTTGGGCGTCTTCAATTCGGCTGCGCAATGCCTCTGCGCTAAAGCCAGCGAAAACTACTGAGTGAACTGCACCAACACGAGCACATGCCAGCATGGCAACCACGGCTTCAGGAATCATCGGCAGGTAAATTGCTACTCGATCACCGGCTGTAATGCTGAGTTCCGTCAAAGCATTTGCCGCCTTGCACACGTCATCCATGAGTTCCCGGTACGTGATATTGCGTTGATCACCGGGCTCACCTTCAAACCGGAGGGCAACTTGGTCACCGTGACCGGCATGGACATGACGGTCAACACAGTTATAAGCGACATTGAGTTTGCCGCCTACGAACCATTTCGCAAAAGGCGCATCTGACCAATCAAGAACTTCCGTGAAGTCGGTATCCCAATCCAAGTCACGAGCCTGCTTGGCCCAAAAACCTAACCGGTCAGCCGCTGCCTCGTCATACATGCCTGCGTTAGCGTTCGCGTGCGCAGAAAATTCAGCGCTAGGCGGGAAAGTCCGATCTTCATGTGAAAGATTAGACAGGGTTTCGTGGTTATCACTCATTACGGGAGCACTCCTTAAACAATATGTGGACCCAACTTACCGAAATCTCATTGCCGGCATGACGTAGATCTAAGAATCGAGGTCTTTTGCGGGAATCAAATTGCGAATATGTACCGTTGCGACATGGAGACTCCACCCCTTGACCTGGTAGCCGAATGGGTGCAGGTTCAACAATTCACGAACGCGGCAAGAGCTGATATCGACGAACTCCTCTGGTGACGCGATATCCGGGTGGCCTCGATTGAAGTGGCTAAGACCTCAATTGCTCGAGGTGGCGCAGACTCAGTCGCCCTTGAGGGCGCCGATCTCGTTGGCGTCGAAGAATCACTCATGGGGAAGGTCCTGGCCGCAAGTTTGGCGATCACGACTGAAGCGCCAAAATTTAATGAAGTGTGGATGCGGGCACCCCTGCGGGTAATCACCGGACTTTACACCCTTGTCGCCAAAGAATTTCTTGATAAAGACAAATTGGCTCGACCAAGATTAGACCAAAATTCTGACGACCCCCTTCATATCGGGTTCCTGCCGGAGCACCAAGAAACTCCTGGGGCACTTATGCGCCTGTCCCAACAGTGTTCAAAAACAAAAGTTCCAGCCGTGATTGAAGCCGGGTACGTTCATGGAGAAATCATGCGACTGCGTCCGTTCGCCTGGGGATCAGGACTCGTCGCTCGCGCAACGGTGCGCACTGTCCTGAGTGCCCGCAGCCTTGATCCTTCCAACTTTTCCATCCCCGAAAACGGAATGTTCGAATCAACCCGAACCGCCTACGTCACGGCAATCAGGGACTTTGCCACTGGAACCCAACCGGGAATTGAGAGTTACTTCAAGTGGTTTTCGGCCAGCCTTGGGCTCGGCGCCAGGGCCGTTAGTTATCCACAGGCATAGTTGCTGAACATTGGAATCATGACCATCATTTGTTGATGAAGCAAATCAAGCCCACTGCCATTGTCTATGTCGATGGTTTTAATCTTTATAAAGGCCAACTTCAAAAACGTCCCGGCAATAAATGGCTTGACTTAGTTTCACTATTTGACAGTCTGCTGGTGGATCATGAAGTACTGAGGGTTCACTACTTCACGGCGCGAATCCTTGGTCGATTAAATCCTGAAGATCCGAAGGCTCCGAATCGTCAAGATAATTACATTAGGGCTCTGAAAAGCTTGGATCGAATCACGGTGCATGACGACTCCCGCTTCGCGATCCATCCCGGTCATGCACGCGAATATATTAATGGGAAAGAAACGCCTCCATACACATGGCATTCGGTCTACAAGATTCAAGAGAAAGGTTCTGATGTCAAGTTAGCATCGCAATTGCTATTAGATGCTTTTGATAATCTTGCCGATACATACGTGATTGTAAGCAACGATTCTGATTTAGCTAAGCCGATAGAAATCGTGAAACTGCGATTTGGCGCCAAAGTTGGGGCGGTGTATCCGCGTGATCAACGAACGAGTCACTTCGTGAAGGCCGGCATTGATTGGGAAATCTTCCTTCACCCAGCGTTGGCGGAGGCTCATCAGTTGCCCAACCCCATTCCCCGCGCAAGGGGCAAGATCATTAAGAGGCCGGAACAGTGGGTCAAAGAATGAAGCAGGGCCTCGCCTAAGCGAGGCCCTGAGCCTGTCCTAAAGGAGCAGGTGTTGTGAGAAAATTGTAAAGCACCTTCTCCCAATATGTCAATTTTAAGTTTTACGATTTAGGTGCGAGAGCTGCCGGGAATTGCTGGACGTGATTCACCGAGCAAAGGGTAATCCAATGAGAAGACCAGAAAAATGGAGCAAGAATATTGGTTAGGGGATAAAAGCAGGGCCTCGCTTAGGCGAGGCCCTGAGCCTGTCCAAAGGATCAGGGGGTGTCTATAAACAGTAGCGCACGATTATGCAAATATCAACATTTTGATCCCAAAAAACTCAGTGGCCCATGGAAACGATTTCTCATTCTGGGACTACGCGCGGATGCTGCGGCGCTTGGCGTACCAGGTGAGTCCGAGTGCGACTGCACCAATGGCTACACCAGCGCTGGCAACAATTGCTTGGCGCTTTTCAACCTTGGCTTTCATTGATACTGGTTTTTCGAAATCAAGTACTTCCCAGCCACGTTCGATTGCGATCGCGCGGAGCTCGCTATCTGGATTGACAGCCCGAGGGTTGCCGACTGCTTCGAGCATAGGCAAATCTGTTTGAGAGTCGGAGTAGGCGAAACATTCGGTGAGATCGAAACCGTGATCAATTGCTAAGGAATGCATTGCTTCGGCTTTGCCCGCACCGTATGCATAGAAAATAACTTCACCCGTGTATTTTCCATCAACAATTGCAACTTGGGTACCAATCGCAATATCAGCACCTAAGCGCTCTGCAATTGGTTCCACCATTTCATTTCCTGAGCTTGAAATAACAATGACCGTGTGACCTTGTTTCTTATGGAAATTGATTAAGTCGATAGCTTCCTGGTAAACCAGTGGATCAATCAGAGTGTCGAGTGTTTCGGAGACAATTGCTTGAACTTTGGCAGCGTCCCAGCCGGTGACAAGTTGGGACATGTATTCCCGCATCGTTTCCATTTGATCATGATCAGCACCCGATGTGAGGAACATGAATTGGGCGTAGGCACTGCGCATGACGTCGGCTCGACCAATGAGGCCTTCCTTGTAGAACGGCTTGGCGAACACGAATGAGCTTGATTTGGCCAAAATAGTCTTGTCAAGATCAAAGAATGCGGCCACCGGCATGGGTCCACATTAACGCATCCCACTGGTTGTCCACAGCCCTGAAATTTACTATTAACAAATATGTCGTTATGCCGTTGAGTTGAGGCATGTCGCATTCAACTCACGTACTGCTCCTTGTCACCGCAGATTCACGGCTCATTCATCACGTTAAATCAGTTGTTGATCCACTTGGCATTGCCGTGCAGGTGGTTGGGTCCCCATTAATTGCCAGGGAGGTGTGGGAGAGCGCTGAATTTGTCTTGGTTGGGTCAGACCTGGCGGGTGAATGTGTTGAGAATTTGGCTCCACGTCGAGCCCACTTGGTTGTGGTGCACGCCAAGGACCAATCCGAGGCTGGAATCGCCACTGAATCAATCTCCGAACGTGACATTTGGCGGCATGCCGTTGTCCTTGGCGCGGAGAACGTCCTGGAACTTCCCACAGCCAACTTTTGGTTAGCGGATGCTTTGTCAGAACTGGTTATGCTCGATCCGGTCAAAGTGACTGCAGGGAGCAACGTCATTTCCGTCATTGGTGGGAGTGGTGGTGCTGGCGCATCAACTTTTGCCGCGAATCTCGCGGCTGCCGCTGTTACCCAAGGCATGAGTTCGGTCGTCATGGATCTTGATCAGTTCGGCGGCGGTATCGACCTCATTCTTGGTGCTGAAGAAATCCCGGGTACTCGTTGGCCCGATATTGATCCTGGCGCGGGACGCATTGCCGCGGATACCCTGGCGGCGGCACTTCCTCGCGTTAACGGGATTTCTTTCCTGTCACAAAGCCGAGCCCCCGCAGGTCAGCAAGTACTCGAAGTCATCGCCGCGGTTATTGACGCGGCAAGGCGCGCATTCGATCTCGTTGTTCTTGACCTTCCGCGCGAACACAGCGAGCGCAATGAGTTCTTGATTGGCCAGAGTCTGGTCACATGTGTGATCACGCGCAACCATGTTCGGGCAATTGCAGCCAGCATCGCGTTATCCCAATGGGTGGAGAAACTCGGAAATCAGGTCCGCTTCGTTCTGATCAGTGACTCAAAAGGACTGGGCTTGCTCGATGTTTGCGGCGCCCTGGGCGATCAAGATTTGACCGAAATTGCGTTTGTGCCGGCCATGACAACCCGAGCTGACGAAGGGGATCCACCAGGAACGAACTCCGGCTACCGGGATGTTTGTCACGCATTGCTCGGTGAGGTGCACAACCAACATTCGAAAAGTGCGGCATGAACCAAGCACTTGCAAATAGGGTACGCAATCGTCTTATTGCATCCAATGCGATGGCATCTCGCTCCCATGTCCTTGCAGCATTGCGCGAGGAGGGGGTTGTGCTCAGCGAAAACTCAGCTGACGAACTTGCGTTGATTCTCGAGCGTGAATTTCATGGCGCCGGAGTCTTGCAACCATTACTGGAAGAACGCGGTGTGACGGACGTTTTAGTTAATGGACCGAATTCAGTCTGGTGTGATCGTGGTCGGGGGCTTGAATTAACGGGGATTGAGTTCACGTCAGATCACGAGGTGAGGCGCTTGGCGCAGCGCCTTGCGTCTACGGCAGGTCGCCGGCTAGATGACGCCGCACCCATGGTTGACGCGCAGCTGCGTGATGGAACCCGACTGCATTGTGTACTCTCCCCGATTTCAACAGGTGGCACGACTATTTCACTGCGAATTCCGAGTGCAAAGACTTTTACCGTGGAATCGTTGATTGTGGCGGGATCTATTAATGAGGAAGTTGCCGAACTGCTCGTTTCTATGATTCATGGTCGCCTCGCATTTCTCATTAGCGGGGGAACGGGAACCGGCAAGACGACAGTTTTGTCAGCGCTACTGGCACAGGTGAATCCAGCTCACCGAATTGTTATTGTGGAAGATTCATCGGAACTCAACCCCACACACCCTCATGTTGTTCGGATGCAAAGTCGATTGGCTAATGTTGAAGGACAAGGTTCGATCTCATTGCGTGATCTTGTACGCACCTCACTGCGCATGCGTCCTGATCGGATAGTTGTTGGTGAGGTTCGTGGCCCCGAAGTTGTTGAGTTATTAACCGCTTTAAACACCGGTCATGAAGGCGGATGCGGAACGGTCCACGCGAATAGCCCTCAAGCAGTACCAGCACGTTTAGCCGCATTGGGCTTAACGGCTGGCATAGAGCGCGAAGCCCTACACGCACTCATAGGTTCAGGACTTGACGCGGTCATTCATTTGTCCCGAGTTGGTGGGCGCAGGTTTGTGGACGGAATTCACGTCTTTGATTTCAGTGAACAAGGTTTCGTGACCACTCGTGCCGCACTGACCAGACGAGGCGATACGTGGGTGAAGGAATCGGGCTGGCCTGAACTAGTGCGCCGGTGTGAAAGTGGACTGGAGTGATCTTGCTCGCGGCCTTTGCTGCGGCACTGAGCACTTGGCTTCTCATTCCCCTGCGGGCAAAAGCTCGCTTAGGAGTTTTAAGCGCAGATGAATCTGGAAGTAAGCAACCTGCAGGCCGATTTAGTTCATTAACGTCAATTGCTGAAAACTTTGGAAGCCGAAGGCGCAAGGCCATGAGCAAGCAGCGAGAACAAACGCTGGGTGCAATCTCGGTGCTTGTGTCTGAACTCAAGGCGGGACATGCGCCAGAAGCGTCATTGATCAACGTGGGACCACAGGTCTGGCCACTTGCTTACCGCGCCGCGATTGCCCAGAGTGACACGATTGAAGCCCTCACACGTGATGCTGGTGCTCGGCCTGAACTTCGATCTCTGGCTGCATGTTGGCAGGTCGGTCTTAATAGTGGGGCGGGACTTGCTGCAAGCATTGCCCAGCTTTACATCGCCTTGCGTGCCCAACAGGAAATTCGAGCACACCTTGAAGCGGAATTAGCCGGGCCGCGTGCGACTGCGGTGACATTAGGTTTTCTGCCCGTTATCGGTATCGGCCTTGGCTACCTGCTGGGTGCAGAACCTTTGACCTGGTTCTTTTCGGGTCTGCTGGGAATTGGAACATTAGTAATCGGTGTCGGGTTGACGCTGCTGGGTTTATGGTGGACATCACGCATTGCTCGCGGTGTTGAGGCCATGCTGTGATTGCAATTTCCGCGATTTTGGCGGCTGCCAGCGTCTATTTTTTTATGAAGCCGCTGCCGGCACATCGCAGACCACGAAATCGGCTGTCTCGGGTGGCTCGTAGCGAGTCGAAGGATGAAAGTGCAGCGTCTTCGGCAATCTCGCCCGCACTGTTGCGATTAGCCGGGATAGGTGCAGGCGCATTGCTGGGGTGGACCTTTGGTGGATTTTTTGGTTTAGTTGTTGGGGTTGGAGCAGGCTTCTACTTCATGCGAATGCTCAGTAGGCGCGAGAATGCACCTTCGGACACTGAAGCCGCCGCCGTTGCACGTGACACCCCGGTCTTCATAGATCTGTTGGCAGCAACCTTGGCTTCGGGGGCAACAATGGGTAGTTCTCTGTCGGCGGCTACGCAAGCGATGGCGAACAGTCCGATTCACCTTCGGCTTGCGCCCGTGTTGGCGGCAATTGAACTGGGTGCTGACCCCCGTGATGCATGGAGCACATTGGTGAGTGAACCCACTCTGGGTCAACTTGCCTTGAGCGTCCTGCGTTCCTACGATACCGGGGCTGGACTTGAACCAGTCCTACTGGGAATTGCCGGTGAAATGCGACGAGAGCACCGCTCTCGAGTTGAGGTTGCGGCCCGGACGGCAGGAGTAAAAGCTGTTATCCCGTTAGCGGTGTGTTTTCTCCCAGGATTTTTTGCATTGGGTGTTGTTCCCATTGTCGCATCCCTTGCTGCATCCACAGGTTTTCTCCCAGGGTGACCTGCAATCCACAGAATGTAGTTTGCATCTGTTTGCTTGCGTTTACATGTTCCAGACTCGCATTGTTACCGAAAGTCGGGATACAGAGAGGTACAAATGGAAGCAAAATCCGCGAAAATCATGTCAGCACTCAAGGACGACACCGGACTTACCACTACAGAATATGCGGTCGGAACAGTTGCGGTCGCCGGACTTAGTGGCGTCCTTCTCAAGCTTTTGATGAGCGACAGTGTTCGTGACCTGCTGTGGTCGGTCATTAGCAACGCATTCTCACGGTTCTTTGGTTAAAAGTGAAAACTCGGATAGCAGGTTCCTTGGACTGGTTCACCAGTCCAAGGAACCGCTCCAAACTTGGTAATGACGAGGGAATGGCAACGCTTGAGACGGCACTCATGATCCCCGTTCTGTTTCTGATCACCTTTTTATTCATTTCCGGAATCTCACTGGGTGTGCAAACCCTTTCCCTAAGTGATGCAACGCGAACGGCAGCACGTGAATTGGCTCGTGGGGCAGGTGAAGACTCAGTCCGGCAGACTTTTTATCACAGTGAGCCCACAGCCGCATTGCAGATCAGTTGGGACACTGACACGGTCTCCGTCACATCCCTTAAGCCTGGTGAATTTGGGGTGAGTTTCCTGGGTCTGACCCCCTTTGAGTTGTCCCAAAGCCACACTGCTCCACGGGAGTGGATCAATGCGAAATGATGAAGGAAGTGCGACGGTACTCACGCTGGCACTTGGATTCGCAATTTGTTGCGCAGGCTTGGTGGCGCTTCTTTTTGTGCAACTGACTCTGGCGCGTGCGACTCTGGGGAGTTACGCAGACCTGGCGGCAATTGCTGCAGTTCAAACGGGTGGGGATGTGGATCCGTGTGCGGCCGCAGCCCTGGTGAGTGATCGCAACGGCGTTGAACTTTCCATGTGCGATTTTGCTAGTGGCCAAGTGATTGTTGAAGTACGAATGCCAGCACCAGCGCTTTTGGCTCGGTTTTCCAGGATTGATTTCTTGGCTGTTACCGCTCGAGCTGGTTACTAAGTAGTTTGAGAATTTTGATCGCCCCCGCTTTGCTGAGGGGTTCATTCCCGTTTCCACACTTGGGGGATTGAATGCAACCCGGGCAGCCGGAGTCGCAGGGACAGGTTTGTACCGCTTCGCGGGTTGCATTCATCCACTGCAATGCATTATTGAAACCAAATTGGGCGATACCTGCCCCGCCCGGCAATCCGTCGTAGATAAATATTGTGATTTCACCGGTGTCAGGGTGCATTGGGGTCGAGACACCACCAATATCCCAGCGGTCGCAACTAGCAAACAGTGGAAGCATCCCGATGCTGGCATGTTCTGCTCCGTGAATAGCGCCAGCAATATCGGAGTCTTCGACCTTCGAATCAATTAACGGGAAAGTCCACCACACGGCCTTGGTCTTCAATGATCGCACCGGTAGGTCAAGTAGAACCGTTCCCAGGTTTTCACCGGTGAAGTGTCTGCGAGCGAATGAAACAGTTTGTGATGTGACCTCGACTTCACCGAAATGGATTCGCAGGCTGGGAGTGATCTCCTCTGAGCTCCCTTCACTGATGACATGAATGTCGCTGATATCGCGGGCAAATGTTGTGTAGTCGACGGGAGTTGCCTCCACCAAGGCAACTGCGGCCTCAAGGTCAAGTTCATGGACAACAAAAGTTTCACCTTGGTGGGTGTAGACCGCACCCTCATGAACACTTTGGTGTGATGCTGCATTGTCAACGTAACCGCAAAGCCGCCCCGTTCCAATTTCAACAACCCGAACGGTTTCGCCGCCGGTTCCGCGAAGGTCAGCAAGTGCGCTGGCAGCCTGGGTCCTTGTCCAGTACCACCCGGTTGGTCGCCTCCTTAAGAGTCCTTGTTCCACAAGTGTTCCTAAAACACTGGGTGCATTTGCCGGGAAAAACTCTGTTAGATCTTCGGTTGTTAAAGGGAGTTCTTGCGCGGCAGCGCAGAGGTGTGGGGCCATCACGTATTCATTTGAAGGATGAGAAATTGCAACTTCAACGTCGGAGTCAAAAAAAGTCTCGGGGTGGTGCAACACGTAGGTATCCAGAGGATCTTCGCGCGCGACAAAAATGGCGAGTGCCTCCTCTCCACTGCGGCCTGCTCGACCAACCTGCTGCCACAGAGATGCTTTCGTCCCTGGCCAACCGGCAGTAATCACAATGTCTAGGCCGGTGATATCAATTCCGAGTTCGAGTGCATTCGTGGCTGCCATCGCTCGAATTTCTCCCGAGCGTAAGTCGTGTTCAAGTTCACGGCGTTCATGGGCAAGATACCCACCCCGGTAGGCGCGAACCATATGTTCGGTCTCTGCCGAATCGAAGTCTTGACTGAGCAAGTCCTTGGTTTCCGCTGACACGTATTCAACTCCGCGCCGCGAGCGCGCGAAGGCAACGACTTGATTGCCGCTAGGAACAATCCGAGCGAGTAGTCGTGCGCTTTCGTCGAGAACCCCTCGCCTGGTGTCGGTATTGAGAATTGTGGGTGGCTGCCAAAACACAAAAGTGCGTTGCGGGACCGCAGCGGTGTTTTCGCGAAAGGAAGTAGCCGGTCGCCCAGTGAGCATTGCCAAACTGAGAGTGGGGTTACCCGAGGTTGCCGACGCCGCCAAAACAGTTGGGGAAGCACTGTACTTGTGTGCAATGCGAAGAAGCCGCCGAATGATCATGGCTACATGTGCACCGAAGACACCTTTATACACGTGTGCTTCATCGATAATCACAAACTGTAGGTTCCGAAAAAAATGCGCCCAATATTTATGTCCTGGCAAAATCGAAAAGTGGAGCATGTCTGGGTTAGTGAGTAAATAGTTAGCGTGTTTGCGCATCCACTGACGATCCTCATGGGACGTGTCACCGTCGTACACCCCAGCCCGAAGGCCAGGTACTGCCCATGAGTTCAAGGTTTCGAGTTGATCGGCGGCGAGGGCTTTCGTTGGTGAAAGGTAGAGCACCGTCCCACCACTCAGAGTCGCCGTGACCGCGGGTGCATTAAATGCAATCGTCTTCCCGGTTGCCGTGCCCGTTGCAAGAATTGAATCAACACCGTTGTGCGCACTCTCCGCGAAATCAACCTGGTGTTTCCATAGTGATTCGCTGCCATCGCGTTCCAGAGAGATTCGTAAATCGCGGGCAACCCAAGTTGGCCAAGGTCCAGTAATGCCGGGATTCTCGGGAATTACCCGCAAATGAACAATTTCCTCACCCGTATCCATGAGGGAGTGGGGATCAAGCAGCATGGGGACATCTTGCCTTGGGCAGACGACAATGCAATCTTCTGCCAAGGTAGGTCAATGGAAATCGTTGCTAGTACGGGGGTTGGCGACTCGGGGACCGGCGTCAACATCATCACCTGCTCGGGGAACCTTGACTTGGAAACAGTTGATCAGTTCAAAATTATGGTCCTTTCACTGCTCGTTGTGGGTGCGGCGCCACTGGTGATTGACCTTTCCGAGGTGGGATTTGTTGACTCAACCGGTTTGGGTGGCCTGATTGCTGCCCTGAACGGTGCCCGTGCAGCGGAGATTGGGCTTGACCTGGTGGTGAACACGGAACGCGTTTCGCGGTTACTCGCCCTCACCGGCGTTGACGTGCTTTTGCCGATTTATGAATCCCGGCAATTGGCCTTGGCTTCGAATTAGTCACATTTTATTGACCCTGCCGGTAATTTCGAGCACCAATCGGTAGGCTCGCCCCCAATGTTTAGGGGACCAATGCTGGTGCGTGCACCAACTCATCCACCTAGAGAGAAGTGAGCAATGCGACGGTATCGAAACCGCGCTAATTATTGAGGAGACACATGATCAAGTTTGCAGCTGTCACGTTGGAGGGGAGCAACCAGACAATTGTCATTGTCGTTGCTGCCATTGCCATCGCAGCACTGTTCGTCGCAGCCGTTCTGGTACGTCAAGTACTCAGTGCTGACCAAGGAACCGAGCGCATGCAGGAAATTGCCGGGGCAATTCAGGAGGGTGCATCTGCCTTCCTGAGTCGTCAATTCAAGACCTTGGCAGCTTTTGCAGTCGTTGTTTTCTTTGTGTTGTTTGTGCTGCCTGCCGATACAAACAGTGAGCGAATTGGTCGAAGTATCTTCTTCCTTGTCGGCGCGGTGTTCTCGGGCGTGACCGGCTATATGGGCATGTGGCTCGCGGTGCGCGGAAACGTTCGCGTTGCAGCCGCCGCTAAAGACGGCACCGAGCAGAAGGCAATGAAAATTGCCTTCCGCACGGGTGGCGTTGCCGGCATGTTCACCGTGGGCCTTGGCCTCTTCGGTGCGGCGCTCGTCGTGCTCGTTTATAAAGGTGAAGCCCCAAAGGTTCTTGAAGGTTTCGGTTTCGGAGCCGCACTGCTGGCAATGTTTATGCGGGTTGGTGGCGGTATCTTCACCAAAGCTGCCGACGTGGGTGCTGACCTGGTTGGCAAGATTGAACAAGGCATTCCTGAAGATGACCCCCGCAACGCGGCAACAATCGCCGACAACGTCGGTGACAACGTCGGTGACTGCGCCGGTATGGCAGCGGACCTCTTTGAGTCCTACGCGGTAACGCTGGTTGCAGCACTCATTCTGGGTAAGGCAGCATTTGGTGAACTTGGTCTGGTGCTCCCGCTCGTGATTCCGGCAATCGGTGTTCTGACCGCAGTCGTCGGCATCTTTGCGGTTTCACCACGGGCAACCGACCGTTCGGGCATGTCCTCGATTAACCGCGGGTTCTTTATCTCAGCTGCAATTTCAGCAGTACTGGTGATCCTTGCGGTCTTCACGTGGGTTCCCGAATCATGGGATGAAATCGAAAGTATTGGCGGAATCATTGCAACAGAATCTGCCGGCACGATTAGTCCACGTTGGTATGTAATCGGGGCAGTATTCATTGGAATCATCCTTGCAGCACTCATTCAACAACTCACCGCCTACTTCACCGAAACCAATCGCCGTCCAGTCGACGACGTTGCCAAGACTTCACTTACCGGTGCTGCAACAGTGATCCTCTCTGGAGTTTCCCTTGGACTTGAGTCTGCTGTTTACTCAGCACTTCTTATTAGTACCGCTGTGTACGGTGCGTTCTTAATCGGTGGCGGTTCAGTTCTGTTGTCACTATTTGCAATCGCTTTGGCCGGGACCGGGCTTTTGACCACGGTCGGCGTGATTGTTTCCATGGACACATTCGGTCCTGTTTCTGACAATGCTCAGGGAATTGCTGAAATGTCCGGTGACGTTCACGGTGAAGGTGCTGCAATTCTCACCCGCCTTGACGCTGTTGGTAACTCCACCAAAGCAATCACCAAGGGAATCGCAATTGCAACGGCAGTACTTGCGGCAACAGCACTCTTTGGTGCATTCCGTGACGCAATCATTGGTGCGGCTGCATCTGCCGGTGACCTCACCGCAACCGCAGCGCAGAAGCTGCAGTACGACGGCATCCTTGACGTTGCATCCCCAGCCAACCTGGTTGGTTTGATTATCGGTGCCGCAGTGGTCTTCCTGTTCTCAGGTCTGGCAATTGACGCGGTCTCGCGTGCTGCTGGCGCAGTGATCTACGAAGTGCGCCGCCAGTTCCGTGATCACCCAGGAATCATGGAGGGAACCGAGAAGCCCGAATACGGCAAGGTTGTCGACATTGTTACCCGCGATTCACTACGTGAATTGGTAACACCAGGAATCCTGGCCCTGTTCGCCCCGATTGCGGTTGGCTTTGGTTTGGGTGTTGGCGCCCTTGGCGCTTACCTCGCCGGAACGATTACTGCAGGTGTTCTCATGGCTGTGTTCCTCTCCAACAGCGGTGGCGCCTGGGATAACGCCAAGAAGTTCGTCGAAGACGGCCACTATGGTGGCAAGGGATCCCCGGCCCATGAAGCAACCGTGATCGGTGACACCGTTGGTGACCCATTCAAGGACACCGCTGGCCCAGCAATCAACCCACTGATCAAGGTAATGAACCTGATCGCACTGTTGATTGCCCCGGCAATTGTTGGTCTCAGCGTTGGCGCAGATGCCAACGACGCCCTTCGTTATGCAATTTCAGCATTCGCAGTCCTCGTGATCGTGATCGCTGTCATTATTTCCAAGCGTCGCCCCATTGCAGTGGGCGATCAGCAGGAAATGGAAAGCGCCAAGTAGTACGAATTCGCACAATGAGGAGGGTCGGGCCAGGTGCCCGGCCCTCCTTGTTTTTCGATAGTGGGGAAAGTTTCCCACCGGTGTATAGCCCCCCTTGACAGTAAATGTATAGGGGGGCTAAATTAAATTATGGCTAAGGCAATGAAATATCGAGATGTTGCTCGAGCATTGCGCGCATCGTCTATCGAAAGGGTGGTTGCAATGACCTACATTGCGAAAGCAAAACGTTGGGAACATGGCTGGGAAATCCACGTGGAGGGTGTTGGGGTCACGCAGGTGCGCCTTTTGGAACAGGCCATACCTCAGGCACGTGACCTAATTGAAACGATGTTGGATTTGCGAGTTGATGAATCTGAAATTGAGCTCGATTTTCAAATTGGTGCCTTGGTCAATGAAATTCATGAAGTTAAGCAGCTCACGGCAGATGCAGCCAAGCTACAAACACAGGCAGCAGTTCGGGTCCGAACTCTGGTAGATGAATTGCGTGCATCTGGCTTCTCGGTGAGCGATACTGCAACGATTCTGGGCGTGACCCGTGGGCGAGTTTCGCAGCTTCGATCCGGCTGATTTGGAGTTTCCCGTTCAGCTAGTGCAAGCAAGTATTTCCGGGGGCTTCGGGCTCCGATCGAGGGGTAGGACACACCCGAACCCAGGGGGCGGTGCAACACATATATATAGGTGTGTCCTACCGTCAGGCTTCGATCGAAGGGGTTAATTGGCCCCGGACCCGAGAGGATCACATGGCTTCGAAGACACTGGTGATTGTTGAATCACCGGCCAAGGCGAAGAAAATTGCCG
Organism: Candidatus Nanopelagicales bacterium; assembly: GCA_041689915.1. GTDB lineage: Bacteria > Actinomycetota > Actinomycetes > S36-B12 > S36-B12 > UBA4592. The sequence continues at coordinate 44,994 of JBDNFH010000055.1, forward strand.
GCTACCTTGGACCCGATTACGAAGTATTGGCATCAGTTGGCCATGTTCGTGATCTCGTTGCCAAGAAATCTGATCTGCCGGCAGAGGAACGCAATAAGCCATGGGCAAAGCTCGCTGTTGACGTTGATGACGGTTACAAAGCTTTTTATATCGTGCACGAATCCAAGAAAGCCACGATCAAAGCCCTGAAGGCTGCACTCAAAAATTCAGACGAACTACTTCTCGCAACGGACGAGGACCGCGAGGGTGAAGCAATCTCCTGGCACCTCATGGAAGTCCTCCAACCCAAGGTTCCGGTCAAGCGCATGGTGTTCAACGAGATCACCAAAGAAGCCATCCAGGAGGCAGTAGCCAATACCCGCGATGTTGACATGGATTTGGTGGAGGCCCAGGAAACCCGCCGGATTGTCGACCGGCTTTACGGCTACCCGGTTTCAGAGGTGCTCTGGAAGAAGATTGGTCGCGAAGCCCGATCAGCTGGGCGCGTTCAGTCCGTGGCAGTACGTCTCGTTGTTGAGCGCGAACGCATCCGCATGGCCTTCAACTCTGCCGGCTACTGGGATATCAAGGGCAAGTTCGCGCCGGGGGATTTCGAAGCGAAGCTGGCAACCATTGACGGTAAGCGAATTGCCTCAGGTGGTGATTTCAATGCGTCCGGTGAACTATCAAAGACTGACGTTGTTGTCTTTAATGAGGCTGAATCAAAAGCATTTGTTGCATCCCTTGCTGGTGTTGAATATACGGTCCGCTCAGTTGAGCAAAAGCCAGGACAGCGCAAACCAAAAGCACCTTTCACCACTTCCACAATTCAGCAAGAAGCATCGGGTCGTTTCCGCTGGGGCGCTCAGCGCACCATGCGAGTCGCCCAGGGACTGTATGAAAACGGCTACATCACGTATATGCGTACCGACTCGGTGAATCTTTCCGCTCAAGCATTGAATGCGGCGCGCAAACAAGCAACCGAGCTTTACGGTCCCGAATACGTTGAGGCTAGTCCACGCGTCTGGGCGAATAAGTCAAAGAATGCCCAAGAGGCGCATGAGGCTATCCGTCCGGCCGGTGATACTTTCCGGACGCCGGGTGAAGTGAGTAGGGAACTCACCGGAGATGAATTTTTACTCTATGAACTGATCTGGAAACGCACCGTTGCCAGTCAAATGGTGAATGCTCAGGTGGCCACCACCACGATCAAATTTGGCGCCCAAGCAGCAGATGGCAAGGATGCAGAGTTCAGCGCTAGTGGAACCGTGGTGATCTTCGCAGGATTCAAGGCCGCCCTTGACGAGCTCGCCTCCGACGATGACAAGGAAGAAGACCGCCAACTCCCAGCGCTGAGTGAAGGACAGAAACTCAACGCCAAGCAACTCACGTCCGAGGGTCACACCACCAAACCGCCAGCGAGATTCACCGAAGCAACATTGGTAGGCAAGCTTGAAGAGTTGGGGATCGGTCGTCCATCAACGTACGCCTCGATCATGTCAACGATTGTTGATCGTGGATACGTGTGGAAAAAGGGATCTGCACTTGTTCCCAGTTTTACCGCGCTCGCAGTGGTGCGACTCCTTGAAGAGCACTTCAGTGAACTTGTTGATTACAAATTCACCGCCAACATGGAGGAGGCACTCGACGAGATTGCTCTGGGCAAAGCCACTCGAGTCAAGCAACTTGATGCATTCTGGCGTGGTGGCGAAATGGCCCAGGGGCATTTTCACGGTGTAAAAGCACTCACCGAAGACCTTGGCGCAATTGATGCCCGCGGGATTGCAACCATGCCCATTAAGGGAACCGATGCAATGCTTCGCGTGGGTCGTTACGGCGCCTATGTTGAGCGTGGCGAAGAACGCGCAAATATTCCCATGAGCACTGCACCAGACGAACTCACGGCAGAGCTTGCCGAGCAGTTACTTCTTGAGCCTTCAGGGGACCGGGAACTTGGTCTTCACCCTGATACCGAACTCATGATCGTTGCTAAGTCTGGGCGTTATGGCCCCTATGTCACGGAAATCTTGCCAGAGGATTCACCGAAGTCAGCCAAGCCGCGTACCGCTTCCTTGTTTAGTTACATGAAGCCAAGTGACGTGTCGCTGGATCAGGCAATTTCACTTTTGAGCCTGCCAAGGGTTGTCGGTATTGATCCAGAAAGTGCCGAAGAAATTTATTCACAAAATGGTCGTTACGGACCGTATCTCATAAAGGGCAAAGACTCTCGGTCACTGGACAACGAGGATCGAATCTTTGAAGTAACCCTGGCAGAAGCACTTGCGTTGTATTCCCAGCCCAAAGTTCGGCGCGGCAAAGGTCAGGCTGCTGGCCCGCTACGTGAGATCGGTGTTGATCCGTCATCTGGGAAAATGATCGTGGTCAAAGAAGGACGCTTTGGCGCCTACGTCACTGACGGTGAAATCAATGCAACTCTTCGTATTGCCGATGACCCTATGAGTGTTGGCATTGATCGCGCAAGTGACCTCATTGCTGACCGCCGGGCCAAAGGCCCAGCGGTCAAGAAGACGGCCAAGCGGGCACCTGCCAAGAAGGCCGTCAAGAAGGTTGCCAAGAAAACGACAAAGAAGTCAGCCAAAAAAGCAGTAGCGAAGAAACCCGAGCCAACAGCAGCCGACGCTATGTCTGGCCAAGAAGTCACCACTTAGGAACACACATGACCGGATATTTCATTGCATTCGAGGGTGGCGAAGGCGTCGGCAAGTCCACGCAGGAAGCCTTACTGGCGGAATACCTGAGGGAAACTGGGAAGATTGTTATTCGCACTCGCGAGCCAGGAGGCACTTCAGCCGCGGAACAAATTCGCAATACGGTCCTCAGCCGTGAACACGAAGGCATGAATCCGCAAAGTGAAGCATTGCTATTCGCAGCAGCCCGTGGCGATCATGTCGCCCGAGTGATTCGTCCGGCAATGGCAAAAGGTGAAGTCGTTATCTGTGACCGCTATATCGATTCTTCAATTGCCTACCAGGGTTTTGCACGTGCACTGGGTGCTGATCGAGTCAGGGATTTGAGCATGTGGGCAACAGGTGGGCTACTGCCGGATCTCACGATCGTGTTAACCCTTGACCCTGAGGTAAGCATGAAGCGAGTCATTAACCCTGATCGCCTTGAAGCAGAACCTATGCAATACCACCGTGATGTCGCTGACGCATTCATTGAAATTGTTGCCCTTGATCCGAGTCGTTACTTGGTCGTTGATGCAACCGGCTTGAAAGAGGAAATCGCCGAAGTTATTCGTCAGCGTGTAATGCAGGAATTGAACTAAACGTGCAGCCGATTTGGAATGCACTTGTGGGCCAGACTGACGTTGTTGAAAAACTCAGTCGTGCCGTAACAGATGCCGAGAAAATCCGGATCGGTGAACCCGGCCCAGCCATGACACATGCGTGGTTAATTACCGGACCACCTGGATCGGGAAGGTCAACCGCGGCAACGACATTTGCCGCCGCACTCATGTGTCCACTCAATGGTTGCGGAACCTGCCAGATTTGTCGAATGACTCCAGTCGGTGGTCACCCCGACGTTCAAATCATTACTCCCAGCGGATTGTCCTACGGAGTTGAAGAAGGCCGTGAGCTGGTTCGACTTTCTTCTCTTGCACCAATTGATACTCCCTGGCGCGTAATTGTCATGGAGGACGCGGATCGTCTCACCGACCAGGCATTTGATTCACTGCTAAAAAGCCTAGAAGAACCAACCCCGCATACCGTTTGGGTTTTGTGTGCCCCAAGTGTTGAAGACGTCCTGCCAACAATTGTCTCGCGAACCAGACACATCTCCTTGCGAACCCCCACCACCCAAGACGTAACGCAACTGCTGATCGACACCTACAAAGTCGATCCAGCGATGGCGGCTTTTGCGGCGCGCGCTTCCCAAGGACATATTGGGAGAGCGCGCGGACTAGCAACGGATGAAGCATCCAGATCCAGGCGGCAATCTGATCTGAGATCGGCAATCAGCCTGCGTGATGTTCCCTCATGTATTTTCGCTGCACGTGACATGGTCACCGAGGCGACAACAGCGGCCAACACACGAGCTGACCAACTCGACACAAAAGAAGATGAACAACTTAAAGCGGCCTTTGGAATCGAAGAGGGCAGCAGAATCACAGGTCCCTCCAAACGCAATGTGGATTCCGCCAAGAAACAACTTCTCGCCCACCAAAAAACCCGGCGCAAGCGCATGATCCGAGACGAAGTTGATCGGTCCCTCGTTGATCTACTTGGCCTTTTCCGCGACATTCTTATTGTTCAGGTGGACAGCAACCTTGAATTAATCAATCAAGAAATGCGCCCGGCAATCGAATCATTCGCCGCCCGCGGAAATCCTGCTGACACCACCAGAACACTCGAAGCAATTGAACACGCGAGAGCATCAATCAAAGCCAACACACCACCTCAACTTGCCGTTGAGTCACTGATGGTCTCAATCAAAGATCCGAAGCTCGCATCAGCCCATGCGAGTAGGCAATGAGCGAGTCAGCGGCTGGCTGCAAATTAACCATTCCGCTGATGTCGGGTGAGGCGAGTAATTCTGCTGCGGCGGCAAGTAAATTGTCGTAACTCTCGCACCCCAAGTCCAATCGCGAAGTTACAACGCCTGTAGCACTCGCTGCGCTGACAGCCGCTGCCGTTCCCGGTAGTGAGGAACCCAACTGATGCAAAACCATGAGTCGATCACAAAGTGCATTCAAGGCCACTGCCGCCTGCGCATCGGCGTTCACCATTTCAATACCTGCATCACGGTGTAAAACCGAAACACTGGCGCCCACGTTCACGACCTGGGTGCGAACGGTCAGGTAACGCTTAACGGAATCTCGACCAATGGCCCCGCGAGGCAATGGAGCAGCAGGCGGAACCGAATTCCTCGCCAAAGGTCGCTCGCCAATTCGGCGCCATCGACGGACGCTCACCAACGAGACGACTGCGCCAGAAACGCTGACAATCCATAGTCCGGGGTTCACACTCACAATTGCAAGAGTCCCGAAAGCAATCGCCGTCCCACCTCCAGCAATCGCTCCAAACCGCAACGAGTCCAAGCGAGCCCGATACTTTCTGCGAGCACTTCTCTGTGCTGCGAGTTCCTTCTTGTGTGCTCGATCCAAGGTTCGATTTCCCATAACAGAGGTGAAAGCGTCAATCACATTCAACCCACGGGAAATCCCAGCCTCGACCATTGCTGAGATCTCTGCCGGTGTTCGTGGTTGTCTGCTCACCGATATACCGTAAGGCGCATGACCCGGTCAGTGCCAATCGGTATCCGCGCCCTGGCACTGGGCGCTGTAGTAGCAGCACTGATCACGGCATGTTCAAGTACAAATACGACGGCCCCAAGCCGCCTAGCAACCCAATCTACTCAAACAACGCAAAACGAGTCAGGGCTGGAAAGCTTCTATACCCAACAGATTGACTGGCGTAATTGTGGAGATGCAGACTGCACGACCTTTGAGGTTCCACTGGACTACCAGGACCCTCAAGGTGATCGGGTCGAACTCTCTATGACCAAAGTGCGGGCGCGCGGTGAATCAATTGGTTCACTTTTTGTCAATCCGGGTGGTCCGGGTGGCAGCGCATTTGAATATGCGAAAGCCGCTGACTTCATTGTTACTGACCAAATTCGAGAGTCATTCGACGTTGTTGGAGTTGATCCACGCGGGGTTGGGCAAAGCGACACTATCCGGTGTTTAACCGATGAACAGATTGATGCACTGATTTCAGCCGATGGGTCTCCGGATACTGAATTGGAAGAGAGTCGCCTAATTCTTGACTCCGGGTTCATTGGGCAAGCCTGCAAGAACTCAAATGATCCGCTCATTGCCCACATGTCAACGGTTGAAGTCGCCAAGGATATGGATATTGCCAGGGCACTCGTCGGCGATCCGGTAATGAACTTGCTGGGAAAGAGTTACGGAACGGCGATTGGAACCACTTATATTGAACTGTTCCCTGATCGGGTTGGACGCATGGTGCTTGACGGTGTCCTGCCAACTTATTTGAATCAGCTGGAAGTGACGAAAGCGCAGGCAGAGGAATTTGAAGTGCTGCTTCGCTACTTTGTCAGTGATTGTCTAGAGCAAAGTGATTGTCCACTGACGGGAAGTGTTGACCAGGGAGTTCAACAAATCCGGCAGTTCCTGTTGGACCTTGACTCCGATCCGCTAGTGGGTGAAAACCAACGTGAACTCACTGAAAGTTTGGCCACCTTCGCGATTGTGAGTTACCTCTATTTCCCGGAATACGATTTTCCGGATTTGCGTGCGGCATTAAATGCGGCGATGACCCAACGCGACCCAAATAAGCTACTGACACTTCTTGACCAACGAATCAGCCGGGCACCAGACGGTCGTTACACCGATAACTCAAGTGATGCTTTCTACGCAGTCTCCTGCATTGACTTCCCGGTCACCCAAAGTATTGATCAAGTCCGAGAGTTCGCAAACCAACTCGCAATAAGTGCGCCAACTTTCGGGGAGAGCCTGGGTTGGGGTGTTCTCGCGTGCAAAGACTGGCCCTACAAAGCCCAACAAGCAATCAAAATAACCCCAAATGCATCAGCGCCCGTAATGCTCGTTTCGGCAGAAAACGATCCAGCGACTCCCGTCCAATGGGCCCAAGAGGTCGCCACGAAATTGGGCAACGCAGAACTTGTCTTGTGGGAGGGTGGCTACAACCACACTGCCTACCTTGAGGGCAGTCAATGTGTGACCGATCGCGTTGATGCCTACTTACTCGAGGGCACTATCTCCCCTGGCACCACAACCACCTGCAAATAGATATACCCCCGTGGGGTATAGTCAGATTATGAATCCTGGTTACACAGACGACAAAGTGGCGGTCCTCAAGCGGCTCAAGCGCATTGAAGGGCAAGTCCGTGGGATCGAGCGCATGGTCGAGGAAGACATCTACTGCATTGACGTCCTCACCCAAGTCTCAGCAGCAACTAAGGCTTTGCAGGCTGTCGCGCTGGTCCTCCTGGGGGACCACCTCCAACACTGTGTAGCCGATGCACTCGGTAAAGGTGGGGAAGAGGCAACCCTCAAGATTAATGAAGCCCAACAAGCAATTGAACGACTGGTCAAGAGTTAAACAATTCAAAGGAGCGAACATGTCGAGCAAAACTGTAAATGTAGATGGGATGACCTGCGATCACTGTGTGAGGGCAGTCACCGAAGAAATTTCCAAGATTCCGGGCGTCACAGGTGTCAACATTGACCTCCGTGCGAATGCGATTTCTCCGGTAACGATTGCTTCAGATCAAGGCGTCAGCGATTCAGATATCGCTGAAGCAGTCGAAGAAGCGGGCTACGCGGTCGTCCCAGCATGAGCACTACAACATTGACACCGGTTGTCCTTTCCCTAGGTGGCATGACCTGCGCCTCGTGCGCGATGCGAGTCGAGAAAAAATTGAACAAACTTCCGGGAGTCACGGCAACTGTCAATTTTGCAACCGAAAATGCGATGGTGAGTCTCCCCGATAATATTTCAATCACCGATGCCATTGCCGCGGTCGAATCTGCTGGTTACTCGGCCAAGGAAGTAACGCACGACAATCAAGATGCATTAGAACCCAAAGACACTGTTGAAGTTTCGCTCCGTAACCGACTGATCATTTCGGGAATACTCACCGTCCCGGTGGTACTCATGGCCATGATTCCGGCACTTCAATTTGACTACTGGCAGTGGCTTTCACTGACGCTGGCCAGCCCTGTCGTTGTGTGGGGTGCGCTGCCATTTCACCGAGCCGCTTGGGTCAACCTTCGGCATGGAAACGCGACCATGGACACGCTGATCTCGATGGGCGTAGGTGCCGCTTACATCTGGTCCCTGTACGCATTGTTCTTTGGCGGAGCAGGTGAAACCGGCATGCAAATGGATTTCTCGTTACTACCGAATCACAATGGAACCAGCGAGATCTACCTTGAAGTTGCTTCAGCAGTAACCGTGTTCATCTTGCTTGGCCGATATTTCGAAGCACGAGCGAAATCTCAAAGCAGCGCCGCTTTAACGGCACTACTGAACCTAGGTGCTAAAACTGTTTCAGTTGTTACAGAAGGAAATGAGAAACAAATCCCAATTGAGATGTTGCAGTTAGGTGATCACTTTGTTGTTCGGCCGGGGGAGCGAATTGCAACCGACGGTAAGGTCATTGAAGGTGCCTCAGCTGTTGACGAGAGCATGATTACCGGCGAATCGATCCCAGTAGAAGTAACAGTGGGCGACACAGTGATTGGCGCAACGCTCAACGCGAGTGGCCGTCTTGTTGTTGAAGCAACCGCCATTGGCGCGGACACAGCCCTGGCACGAATCACGAACTTGGTGGAAAACGCTCAAGCCGGCAAAGCGCCAATCCAACGCTTAGCTGACCGGGTCGCAGCCATTTTTGTTCCCATTGTGATTCTCCTAGCGGTCGCGACTCTACTCGGCTGGCTCATTGCTGGAGCAGGATCAAGTTTCGCGTTCACTGCCGCAGTTGCTGTACTAATCATTGCCTGCCCCTGTGCACTTGGGTTAGCAACACCCACCGCCTTGCTCGTGGGAACAGGACGCGGAGCGCAACTCGGTGTTCTGATTCGCGGCCCACAAATTCTTGAATCAACCAAGCGGGTCAACACAATTGCATTAGACAAAACCGGGACCATCACGAGTGGAAAAATGTCGGTGCAGGAAATCCAACTGTCAAGCAATGTGAATGAAAACGAATTTTTAATTGTCGCTGGTTCTCTGGAAAACTCCAGTGAACACCCGATTGCCAAAGCGATCTCAATCTACGCCAAGGAGCGTGTCGAACTTGTCACGCCAGTTGATTTTGCATCAACGCAAGGACGTGGAGTTCAAGGACTGATTAATGACAAAGCCGCGGTGATTGGAAATCCTGATTGGCTAGCCAAAGAGTGGTCGTTGATCAGCGATACGGATTGGGTTTCTACTCATCAGGATCAGGGTCACACGGTCATTGCAGTCGGTTGGGATGGTGAAGTACGTGGCTTGATCTCCGTTTCTGACACCATCAAGGCCGACTCCAAAAGCGCGATCTCACGATTCAAGGAACTTGGACTCACGCCAGTACTTATTTCTGGTGACAATCAAAGTGCAGCCGAGCAGGTCGCCAAGGAAGTGGGGATTGATCGTGTCTTCGCAGGAGTTATGCCTGAGGACAAAGTCAGCATCATTACGCAACTCCAATCAGAAGGAAATGTTGTTGCGATGGTAGGTGACGGTGTCAATGACGCTGCTGCGCTCGTTCAAGCCGACCTGGGCATGTCAATGGGATCCGGCACCGACGTTGCCATTGAAGCCAGCGACATTACTTTGACGAACAGCAATCTGACAAGTGCCGCGACCGGCATCGAGCTCGCTCGAAAGACCCTAGGCACCATAAAGGGCAACCTGTTCTGGGCCTTTGCCTACAACATCGCAGCCATACCTCTTGCAATGGCAGGACTCCTCAATCCAATGATTGCCGGAGCCGCGATGGCCTTCTCCAGTGTCTTCGTTGTCACCAACAGCCTCCGCCTTCGTGGTTTCAAGCCGACCAAGTAACCTTGGCAAGCCCAATTGGGCAAGCCGCCTTAGCTCAGGGGTAGAGCAACGCACTCGTAATGCGTAGGTCCGGAGTTCGAATCTCCGAGGCGGCTCCAACAGAAAGCAGTTGCAATGACTCACTTATGAGCCAAAACAACTGGATTATGAAGAAGAATCGCCTGGGTTCCTAGCGCGGTATTTAGCGCGCTTTGCCGTGA
>JBDNFH010000056.1:0-1692 GCA_041689915.1 Candidatus Nanopelagicales bacterium
AACGTGAACATAAGCGGCGCACGTTACACAGATAATTGTTGTCCACACCAACGGGTGATCCTCTGGCAGTGTGTCCTCAATAAAAGAATGGAATATCGGCTCCATGTTGTTCAGGGTAGACATGTCACACGTCACCGTTCGAGTCTAGCCAATTCAACCTGCATGAATTTTCCCACTCCAGTTTCTTCGCCGCTTCCCACGCGGCATTGTCGGACTCTTGCTCTTCAAAGTAGTCGGTACTCATGTCACTCACCACCCAATCTTGTGTAGGTTGGAATATGCGAGTTTGGCAGGATCGTAATCTACGTATTCGCCGTGACACGCTTCCGCTTGAGTATGGTCATGCCACACATACCACTCAGGATGTCCTATCTCTCCACCTTCGCACCGATACCAGCGCATTATGCCACGCTCGTAAATGAAGTAAACGCCATGACGCTCATCCGTTCGTACCAACGGCGGATCATTCAATCGTTCCATTGTGTCCCCTTTTCGTTGTGGTTTTGTTTAATTGAATCGGCTACCAGGTGAGCGTGGATTGTGGGTCAGTGTCCCAGCCCACCCATTCATTATTCAGCCACGTAGCGCCTCCTTGGATACTGACTTCAACCGAAGTGCCGCCAGCGTCGGTGATCGCCGCTGAAAGAGCCTCGCGGTATTTGCGGGCATAACCATCCTGACCCGCAATCGTGGCTGGCAAGAGGGCTGCGATGATTTCCCGGGAAGCAGGTGAGCCGGCAGTAAATTCGTGTTCGAAATCGATTTGCATTTCACACTTGGTATTCATTGTATTTCCCCTTCGTTAGTGAAAGCCCCTCGCTCTCAATAGTTTAAGTGTAGCACTACACCCTAGTCACGCTACATGGGGGTAGGTTAAGCCCCAAAACCCTTTAACACCAATACTTCTCAGACTATAAGTCTCTTGGCCCCGTCCGCGATAAACCCCGAATCGTCCCCTATTCCAGTCAAAACATTGAGGTACCCCATAACCCTCGGGTGACGCTTCTCAATTACGAGCACATGCGGATACACCTGCACGTTACTCACTTCCTCAATCGGGATCCACGAATCTCTGTCCTCACACAAGTCACCGATCAGTTGCAACACCAACTCGGTACTCGGATTCTCCACCAGCATGAGCCCGCCGATGACCAGCCACGGCCACACACCCGGATCGCTAGAAACAATCACGTCATACTTTTCACCCTGCGCCGTCACGTCCACAATCGACCCGTCCGGTAAGACCGCCTCCCAAATATGGGCCGCCGAGTCGCACAGCATCCTGACCGGGCCGGTTGGTACGTACTTGTCAAACGCAAGAATCGTGTCCTCGAAATGGCACACGATCTCGCCCTTGTTATTTATCCAAGAATCGCGGTAGCCCACTCATCTGCCTTCCCGTTGATGTTGAATAATGATTGAACAATGAGTCTTTGCCGTTCCGCTTCACCCCGACGCACGTCAGGGTCAAGTAGTTGGGTGGCGTGGTCGCGCCACTCATCTGGAGTTTCGGCTAGACGCCCGACTCCAGCGGCATGCAAGTATTCGTATTCTTTCGTGGGGGAGGCAATGAACGGGATACCCGAGGCCGCATACTCGATTCCTTTAAGCGCGGATTTTGCTTGATTAAATGGGTTCATGGTCAACGGCACCAATCCGACATTGAACTCGGTGAACAGCCCCGGGTAGCCC
>JBDNFH010000057.1:0-6572 GCA_041689915.1 Candidatus Nanopelagicales bacterium
CATAGGAAGCAACTTTGGAGGTATTGGCAAGTTAACTACTCAAGGCGACGAAAATCGCATCAATCCATTTGTAGATCGCCACTGCCTTTTCTCAAGTCGCAAAAGCACGCAGGCGGAAATACCTATAGTTCTCCGCAGTCACCAAATGACGACCAAGGTTGAACAAGTTGTAAACAGCCGCATGTGCGCGTAAAAACCTTGCGCTTGCTTTATCGATTTAAACTTTCGCTTGCCCCGCACCCGTGTCGGCTCGTCCGAAAGCTCCGCCCGATTGTTGGCCTATTGCGATGTATCGTGAATTGCCTCTGGAATCAATTCTCTATGCGCTACGTTGTAGCTTCTCAATTTATCCGTGACAATCTTAGATGGATTGGCTCGATGTTTGCTCAATAGCCGCCTAAAGAAACGCTTTGCAGCCTTTCCATCACGCCATTTCTGAATGAACACATCAACTAAGTCGCCATCCTGGTCTACTGCTCTCCTTAAGTAATGCTGCTTCCCGCGGATATCAACGAAGACTCCATCAATGAAGAAGGTGTACCCTATCCTTGATGATTTCGTCTCAATGGCCGAGCATATTTCGAACCAAACTTATTGCACCAAAGACGAATGGCATCATAGCTGACAGCGATGCCCCGTTCAGCCATCAAGTCTTCAAGATCCCGATGACTCAGGTTGAATCGATGGTAAAGCCAAACAGCATATTGAATGATTTCAGGTGGGAATCGGTGGCACTTGACCATTTTTGATTGGGTCATGCGCCAAATTCTGACAGATTGTGAGTTACCTTGTCAGTACCACACGGATAGATAAGTTCTGGAAAAGATACAGTCCAAGAATTACGCAGGGACCAGTTTTCGATTCCTGCGCCTCCATCTACTTATCATTTCTAGCGACTAATAGTCCGGCATGTCCGGGACGTCATCGTCAATACCCCTTCTCTTCTTGTCTACCTTGTCGGAAATCATCACCTCGGTAGTCAGCATCAAGCCGGCAATCGATCCAGCATTTTGCAGTGCCGATCGCGTCACCTTGGTAGGATCAATAATTCCTGCCGCCAGCATATCGCCGTACTCTTCGGTCTGGGCGTTATATCCATAACTGCCCTTCTTGCTACGAACCTTGTTTAGTACCACGCTAGCTTCGACGCCGGCATTGGCGATGATCTGACGGAAGGGTTCTTCCATTGCTCTCAGGGCAATGCTTACACCGACCTTCTGATCGGCGTTGATGGTGCCTACCTTATCCTTGATGGCATCAGCAGCGCGGATTAGGGCCAAGCCACCGCCGGGGACTATGCCTTCTTCTACGGCAGCACGAGTCGCGTGCAGCGCATCATCTACTAGGTCTTTCTTCTCTTTCATTTCAATTTCGGTAGCGGCTCCCACCTTAATTACAGCAACGCCGCCAGCCAGTTTTGCGACCCGTTCAAGAATTTTCTCGCGGTCGTAGTCGCTACTGGATTTTTCAATGCCGGCACGTATTTGTTGCACGCGAGCGTCTATGGTTTTTTTCGTGCCGGCGCCGCTGACTATTGTGGTGTTGTCCTTGCTGATGACAATACGTTTGGCGCTTCCCAGATCTTTGATGCCAGCGGTATCTAAGCTTAAGCCGAGCTCCTCGCTGATCAGGGTGCCGCCGGTCAACACGGCTAGGTCTTCAAGCATGTCCTTACGCCTGTCCCCAAAGCCAGGTGCCTTGACGGCGCAAACCTTGATGATGCCACGCAGTTTATTCACCACCAGGGTGGCCAGAGCTTCACTTTCAATGTCCTCGGCAATAATCAACAGGCTGCGACCGGCCTTGGCTACGCTTTCCAGCACCGGGAGTATGTGGCTAACCTTGCTGATCTTCTTGTCATAGAGCAACACGTAGGGAGCCTCCAGTTCTACCAGCATCTTGTCTGCGTTACTGACGAAGTAGGGGGACAGGTAACCGCGGTCAAATTGCATGCCTTCTACCAGATCCAGCTCGGTCTCAAGAGCTTTTCCCTCTTCGACGGTAATGACCCCGTCCCTACCCACTTTTTCCATAGCTCGGGCAAGGATGTCACCTATGTCAGTGTTCCAGTTAGCGGACACAGTAGCGACCTGGCCGATACCCTTGCTGTCGTTACATGGTTTGGACATTTTCTGTAATTCGGCCGTAGCCGCTTTGACTGCCTCATCGATACCCCGTTTCAAATCCATGGGGTTAAACCCGGCGGAGATAGCCTTGTTGCCTTCTCGAAGGATGGCCTGCGCCAGCACGGTGGCAGTGGTGGTACCGTCACCGGCGATGTTGGCAGTCTTGGACGCGACTTCTTTCACCATCTGCGCGCCCATGTTTTCAAAAGGGTCAGCCAGGTCGATTGACTTAGCCACGGTTACGCCATCCTTGGTTACCTTGGGTGCGCCCCAACTACTTGCCAAGATCACGTTGCGGCCCTTGGGTCCGAGGGTCACCTTGACAGCGTTGGCTAACACATTAACACCCTTGAGCATGCGCACACGGGCGTCGTTGGAAAAGCTAAGTTCTTTGGCGGTCATGGCTTTTTCTCCAGTGAATTACTCACAGCGGTTGGTTCGGTCATAATGGCTAGGAGGTCGGACTCCTTTAGAATCAGAGCTTCCTCACCGTTGATTTTAATTTCATTGCTTGCATACTTGCCGAACAGAACGACATCGCCTACTTGCACGGCCACAGGATTTACTTTGCCGTTTTCTAGGCGGATACCCGGGCCCACAGCAAGCACTTCGCCCTGGTTGGGCTTTTCACTCGCGGAGCCAGGGATGACGATGCCGCCGGTAGATATGGTTTCAGGCTCTAGCCGCCGCACGACCACACGGTCGATAAGGGGGCGCAGAGATAGGGATTTATTATGGGGCACGAGAAGACCCTCCTTCAGAACGATAATCTCTAATAGAACAACCTGTCAGAACCGGCCAGGCAGGTGGGTTTGGAAATAGGACTTCCAGCCTTCCGGATGCAGTGAGATATGGGGGTGCTGTGGTGGTAATCAATGATTGATGAAAAGAAAAAAGAGCACCATGGATGGCCACTACTTAGACAAATTGCAGGGTTCTATCCTTCACAATTTTTCCAGATTTTAATGGGGAAAATATCTAAGAAGTGTTCGTTTTGGAGGTTAGTTAGATAGACTGATTCATACCAGTTATCAAGATATCATTTGCGCCAAAAAGAGCTAACGATTTGAAAGGCAACGTCTGTATGTGGTCGAAATCTCCACCCAGGACCAACGGACCCTGAAAATTCATAGTCCGTTATGCCAAAGGTTAAGTGGTTGAAAAGAAGGGAAAATGGTGGGCCCACAGGGACTCGAGCCCCGGACAAACGGATTATGAGGCCGTGCAGCGGGCGGCTTTTTCCCTGAGTAACTCGAAGAATTTCATCGGATTTCCCTTTTCTCGACTTTCCAATTTCACCGAAGCCGAACCTCCTCCGAACTCGACCGGGGTCGGTCGGCCCACCGAGCCGCGTGAGTGGAAGAACCTCAAGGGGTTTCGGCGACCGAACACCGAACCGTGGCGAGAGAGGTCCGCCGGGGAACCGAAATTCTGAAAACCTGAAATTCTGGGGAACAGCGAAAGTTTGATCTTCTGAGTTTAGCTGGATGAGGACCTACGTCTAATTTCCTATTCAGAAATGCCGTATTCTAACTATTTAGTAGCTCGTTCTGGTTCACCATCTTTCACAATGAAGGCGATTGGTTTTTAGTTTCCGAATCGATTTTTTGAATGAGTTCTTGATAAGACTTTGAGTATGATTCTAGGTTTACATACTGGCGGCTAACTTTGCTTTTTCGTGCACTTTCCATATTTTTACGAAATCCAAGCCATTGCTCTTCATCGACAAAGCCGGCCAAATATTGGTGATAAATATTGTCATTAGTGGCATTTACAACTGATAGCAATGCTCTAAGGCGTTCGGTCTCGGAATCTGTGAGATTTCCAGCCCCGTTTGCTTTTTGGATAATAGTTGCAAGTTGTGGGTCAGTTGCAATTGCGAATAAAGGAGCGTATCCGTTGTTTGAAATTTCTTGCCTAATGCCTGCTTTCGCGAGAGCGGAATTCTGTCGCAATTCATAAGCAACTAAGAAAATTCCAACAACGATCGTGACATTGGCTAGAAGTGTAAATACCTCATTAAATTTAGAAAATTTCATCAACTTGGTCCTCTATATCGAAACGGGAGTATTCGAACTCTGTACATATGTAAACAGATCATGACTCCCTCAAAAGTTAGGAGTACGCAGAGCTTTAATATTTCACTTTTCCAATTTGGTTGTTCGGCGACAATTAGGATGGACGGTGTAAACAGCCGTTCCAGAGTCGCCTAGCGCTTCTTGTCCAAGGCCTCGCGCAATCCGGCGAATGGATTGAAAGTCGCGGCCGTCTTGCGACTTTCCCCCGTTCCGCCATAGCGGACGAAGTTCTCAAACTTGCTGTGTTCCTCGTCGTGACAATAGAGGCACAACAGCTCCCAGTTGCTGCCATCGCTCGGGTTGTCATCGTGGTTGTGATTGACATGGTGAACGGTCAGCTCACTGAGATTGGCGCGGGTAAACTCGCGCGCACAGCGGCCGCAGATCCAGGGATACAGTTTCAGGGCCTGCTCGCGATAGCCCTTCTCACGTTTGGCCATGTACTCGCGCTGAGCGTCAATGACGCGGTCAGTCTTGTTCTTGTCAGATCCGGATGTACTCATGCGACCTCGACCTCGTGAAAGTGGATCCCTTGGATTCTGTCGCATTAATTTCGAAAAGGCGAGTTTAGACAGGAAGCGTAGGGGGACACTAATAGTTTAATAGCTTTAAAGTTTTGCACTTCACCCGTTCTTGGGATAATTTTAAATTATGCCATGGATGCGTCGATTACATGTTCCCGGTGGATTTTACCATGTCGTTGGACGCGGTTTGGAACGACGTTATATCTCCATCTGTTCCATCTGTTCCTGTCATTACTCGTAAAACTATTAGTGTCCCAAATTTCTCCTTCTTATACTGCATTCAGATTTGATCTTCGTTAGTGGACGCCAGCAATTAGCAAGCGGTAATATGCAATACAGTCTACCTATTTCCTTTTCCCAAAATCGAAAAATCACGGAGCCTCAATATGCATGCCATAGTCTTACAAGAGCTAAAGAGCGATGCCGAAGGAATGAATTTGTTCGATTCTCTGGTGACTACCGATGTGCCGTATCCAGAGCCGGGGGAAAATGAAGTGACTGTTAGGGTAATGGCCAGTGCACTCAATCATCGTGATCTGTGGATAGTTCGGGGTTTATATGCAGGCATTGAGCCGCCGATCATTCTTGGCTCGGATGGAGCCGGTGTAGTGGACAAGGTCGGTAGCAGTGTTGATGCTGGCTTGGTTGGCAGTGCGGTAATCATTAACCCGAGTTTACGTTTCGGTGATAATCCTCGAGTACAGGGTAAAGAGTTCAGTATTCTCGGCCTGCCAGAGGATGGCACACAGGCGGAGTACGTTAGGGTGCCCGCCGAAAACATCTTCGCGAAGCCAGATTTCCTGAGCTTTGAACAAGCGGCAGCACTACCTCTTGCGGGCATTACAGGGTACCGAGCCTTGTTCACCCAGGGCAAACTGGAATCGGGCCAGGTGGTTGTTATAAGCGGAATCGGGGGTGGTGTGTCTTCGCTAATGCTGGCGATGGCGGTGGGACATGGCGCGAAGGTTTATGTTACTTCCAGCAGTGATGAGAAAATTGGCGCTGCGGTGGCAGATGGAGCTATCGCTGGCGTGAATTACCACAATGAAGATTGGGTCAAGCAACTACAAGCGCTAACCGAATCAGATGGCATTGATCTGGTTGTAGACAGCGCCGGTGGTGATGGCTTTGCCTCATTGCTTGATTGTCTGAAGCCTGGGGGGAGATTGACTTTTTTTGGCGCTACTCGTGGTTTCCCTTCTAGCATCGATCTACGGAAAATGTTTTTCAAACAAATCACTATTCAGGGAACTACCATGGGAAATAACGCGGACTTTGCCAACATGGTTGATCTGGTTAACACGTTGCAGATGCAGCCTCGGATAGATGGACCCACTTCCATAAAAGATATTCGTCAGGCTTACAATAAAATGCATACAGGGGATCAATTTGGGAAATTGGTGCTGACTCATGATAGTTGGAATTAGACTTGGGCGCGGAGATAGTTATTGTCATGGGTGCCAGGAAGGCCCGATCCCGCTATCTCTTACCCAAATACCCACTCTGCTTGAGTCATGGTAGATAACTGCAGTCTGTGAGGATCTTGCACATTCAAGGGTGTCAGTTTTATGTGTTATGAATGCGTTACAATCCGCTTTTTAATAAGGTAAATATGCCTATGCCAGCAGCCAATTCAATCATTGCCGGTCCTACTTCGCACAACTATTTTTCTCAGCGCCTTCGTCTTAATTATGTGGACTGGGGCGGTAATCATCCCATTTTTAACTAACTTCAAAAGTAGAAGTCATGCTGCCGCCAGCACTTGTTTCGGTGGAAAGCCACCATTGGCCTTGTTAGGCCGTTCGTTATTGTAAAACCAAAGCCACTGCGTGGCATAGTCCTGG
>JBDNFH010000058.1:0-7141 GCA_041689915.1 Candidatus Nanopelagicales bacterium
GTCCGGCAAGAAATGACCGAGCAACTTTGGAAAGTTGGTGTGGTGCACCCGGTTCGTAGAACGCATTGGTGTCACCTTCAAAGAGCGAAAGGTGCGTGTGCATCCCGCTGCCTGGATGTTGCATAAATGGCTTGGGCATAAAGGATGCAAAGATTCCCTGATCAAGCGCGACTTCCTTTATTGCCAACCGGAAAGTCATTAAATTGTCAGCGGTTGACAAAGCATCGGCGTAGCGTAAATCGATTTCCTGCTGGCCTGGTCCACCCTCATGGTGACTGAACTCAACCGAGATTCCCATGGCTTCCAACATGGTGATTGCTTGGCGTCTGAAGTCATGCGCGAGACCATTAGGTGCGTTATCAAAATAACCGTATTGATCAATCGGAACGGGTTCGTATCCTGGCTCTGGTTCGCCTTTAAAGAGATAGAACTCAACTTCAGGGTGGGTGTAAAAAGTGAAACCCATGTCTGCCGCTTTTGTGAGTGCCCGCTTAAGCACATGCCGCGGGTCAGCAAATGAAGGTGAACCGTCGGGCATCTTGATATCACAGAACATGCGCGCAACGCCTGGGCCTTCTTCGCGCCACGGCAAAATACTGAACGTACTTGCATCCGGTCGAGCCAACATATCCGATTCGTAGACCCGAGCGAAACCTTCAATCGCCGATCCATCAAAGCCAATGCCTTCGGAGAAAGCCCCTTCAAGTTCAGCCGGGGCAATTGCAACGGATTTCAATGCACCGAGAACGTCGGTGAACCATAACCGAACGAAGCGGATATCGCGCTCTTCAACGGTTCGCAATACAAATTCAGCTTGCTTATCCATTTCGCCTGCCTCACCTCATTGTGGAAAAAGTTTACTCCGATTAGTAGAGCCTCTCACCTATCTGCGCTATCGTCCTCTCCCTCGTGTTACGAGCAGGTTAATTACCTGGAGTAACCTCGGCTACATGAATCAAAAGGGGACCCAGAGCCAACCTAAAAGCCAATTAAGTGTGGTCTTGGCGCAGGTGAACCCCACTGTCGGAGACATCCAATCCAATGCGCGACTAATTCGCGACTCGGTGAACTCAGCAATCAATATCGCACCGGTTGATCTGATTCTTTTCGGTGAAATGGTCCTCACCGGTTATCCCATTGAAGACTTAGCCCTGCGCAAAGATTTCCAAGAAGCATCCATGAAAGCGCTCACCAATCTTGCTGCTGATCTAGCTACGGAAGGTAACGGTGAAACGCACGTAATTGTTGGCTACCTGGATGTTGGCGCAGCCGGACCGACCAATAGCGCAGCCGTCCTACATCATGGTCGGGTGATTGGCACTTATGCCAAACACTTTCTTCCCAACTACGGCGTCTTTGACGAGGCGCGCCATTTCCACCAAGGCAATAAACCACTTGTCGTTGACATCAAGGACCACACCATCGCAATTGCGATTTGCGAGGACCTCTGGCGAAGTGGTGGTCCAGTTCAATGGGCACGCGAAGCCGGTGCCGACATCCTCGCCGTTCTCAATGCATCTCCCTACGAGTCCGGAAAAGAAAGTGCCCGGATTGATTTATGTCGTGACAGAGCGCAAGAGTGTGGTTCAACAATTCTTTACACCAACATCGTTGGTGGTCAGGACGAATTACTTTTCGATGGCGGCAGCATGGTGGTCTCCCCCGATGGAGACGTGCAGCTTCAGGGTGCCCAAAATGTTGAAGAACTACTTCACATCACCCTCCCCTATGAAGGTGAACCAGTCGAGTTCACGCCGATTATTGACCCTCTGGAAACGATCTACCAGGCACTAACACTCTCCCTCCGTGACTATGCTGAAAAAAATGGTTTCAATACAGTTCTTTTTGGCGCCAGTGGCGGGATTGATTCAGCACTCGTCGGCGCAATTGCGGTTGACGCCTTCGGTCCTGATCGCGTCTTTGCCTGCGCAATGCCCAGTAAGTATTCATCCGAGCATTCAATTGCTGACGCCTACTCCCTTGCCGAGCGAACCGGGCTCTCAATCCGAACGGTTCCCATCGCCCCCATGGTTAACGCATTCTTAGGGCAACTTGGTGTCACCGGACTCGCGGAAGAAAACCTGCAAGCCCGCGTTCGTGGAACGACTCTCATGGCCCTATCCAATTCTGAAGGTCATCTTGTTCTCGCCACCGGAAATAAAAGTGAACTCGCGGTTGGCTACTCAACTATTTACGGTGATGCAGTGGGCGGGTTTGCCCCAATCAAAGACATTCCTAAAACCATGGTGTGGGATCTCGCCAGGTGGCGCAATGAACAGTCGATCAAAAATGGGGGAACCCCACCGATTCCTGAAAATAGTATTGAGAAAGAACCCAGTGCTGAATTGCGACCCGACCAACTCGACAGTGACTCACTCCCTGATTACCAACTACTCGATGCGATCCTGGAAATGTATGTTGATCAAGACGCGTCAATCGCGGATCTGGAAGCACAAGGTTTCGACTCTGCACTGGTTCATCGAATAATTTCTCTCACCGACCGCGCCGAATATAAGCGCCGGCAGTACCCACCAGGTACCAAGATCTCAAGTAAGTCCTTCGGTCGTGACCGGCGCCTACCAATCACCAACCGCTGGAAGGGCTAGCCCAACCGTGGTAGGCCCATGACTGAACGAAGGACATCTTCAGTACTCGTTTGTGAAACCGGGTCGCACATTGACCACATGCCCAGGTACAGCATTGGTCCAATCAGGGTGGGCATCGCAACATCAATATTGAGGGTGCTGGGGAATTCACCGGCGTCGATTCCTTGTTCAACGATCTCGCGGATTCGCATCCGGCTGGGCTGCAAGATTCGGTCGTAGACCAGTCGCACTAGCTCAGGGTGCTCGTGGCTATGGGAAATCACGGCAAGCATGATCCGGCCGTAGCGAGACCCTTGAATTCCTGTTCTCGTGGCTTCCATCAGGTAGAGCAGCCGCTCGAAGGCGCTGCCTTGGGCTGGAATCATTGGGCTTTCCTGCCGCATATACTCAACCGCAGCTTTCGCCATGTCAGACTTGGTGGGAAAGCGCCGATACAGGCTCGCTTTACTCACCCCGGCGCGTTGGGCGATACCTTCCATGGTGACCTTGGTGATTCCATCCTCGGCAATTGTGTCAAGAACAGACTCCAGGATCACTAAGTCAACATCTTCGCTACGTGGACGGCCGCGCACTTTTAATACCGACATCAATTACCGCGCAGGGTCAGTCGCTTGGAAATCTGGACCAAGTTCTGCGACCACTTCGGTTTCGTAGTGACTGAATTCAGCTTCAATGACCGCGTTAGTTTCAGAGTGAGCCGGATCAGGTACTTGCGTTGACGGCTCAATCTTCATTTTCTGCGGTGGATCAATTTTGGGAAGACCGAATAGCACAACGAAGAATGCGATGAGCACAATCGCTGTTGAGATCATTGAGGTGATGTGCGAGGCGTTGAGGAATGCCTCAAATGCACCCGACTGCAACTGGGCGACCGTCGTCGCAGGAATACCGCTCTCGGCCGCTTGATTGAGTACCGAGACGGTTCCAATAATCGATTCAGATGCAATTTCTTTAGCCTGCTGGGGAATTTCCGCCGGCAGATTACCAAGGAAAGGCTCAACATTGCTTGCGTAGCGAGTCGCAAGAATCGTTCCAATAACCGCGACGCCGAGTGCTCCACCAACTTGGCGGACCGTGTTTTGGACAGCAGAGCCCGCACCTGCTCGCGCCAATGGCAATACGTTTTGCATGACCGTCGAGGCCGGGGCGATCACGTTACCCATACCGAAACCGAAACCGAAGAAGATCACGAGTACGAGCCAGATCGGTGTGTCAATTTGAATGACGGAGAGTGCGCCAAGGGTAATAGCAACCACACCCAAACCAACCGACATGACAACTTTGTATCCAAATTTTTCTACCATCGCTGCTGACCGCGGAGCCGCAATAATTTGCCCAACGGCGAATGGCACGAACGCTAGCCCCGCTGAAAGGGTGTCGAAGCCCCGCAAGATCTGTAGGTAGAACGGCAGCACGAAGGTAACTCCCGAAAGTGCGAAGAATGCGAGCGAGACCGCTGTGAGACTGACGGCGTACCCGCGGTTTTTGAATAAAGCAACATCAAATGAGGCATGATCACTGCGCGATTCGATCCATAGAAAAAGGGTGATGAGCGCGACGCCAGCGAAAGCTGGAATCAGAACTGAAGGCGCAAGCCAGTCACGGGTTTCCGATGCATGAATGATTCCGAAGATGAGTAAACCAAGCCCTGTGATGGAGAGCAACAGTCCTGGAATGTCCAGTGCACGTGGATTGGGATTTCTAGTTTCTGGAACAACTTTGGCAATCGCGATAACGCCGACGATCACGATGGGGACGTTAATAAGAAATACCGAACCCCAGACGTTACCCACAAGCCATTGAAACCAAACAGGATGCTGGAGCAGGATTCCGCCCAAAACTGGCCCGAGTGCAACAGCCGCACCCACAGAGCCAGCCCAAAAACCAATCGCCTTGCCCCGCTCATGCGGTGGGAACACAACCGTAATGATCGCCAGGGTTGTCGGCAGTACCGCGGCGCCGCCAATTCCCATTAACGCCCGCATTCCAATCAGCATCGAGGGACCCGTGGAAAAGGCCGCTACGGCCGATGCCAGCGCGAACAGACTCAACCCGATTATGAGGACTTTTTTGCGACCAATCCGATCTCCGATAACGCCCCAGGTGAAGAGCAGAGCGGCGAAAACGAGAACATAAGCGTCGACGGCCCACACCAATTGGGATTGTGATGCTCCCAGTTCACGTTGAATGGTGGGTAGCGCAATATTGAGAATCGTGTTGTCCAGTACCACGACAAGCAGGCTGACGACCAGGACGGCCAAAATTGTCCACCGCTCCGGGTGCCCTTCGGCGCCGAATGCGCCATGGACATCGCGGACATCGCGATCGGTTGAATCTGTGGGATTGCTCGTTGCCATGGGATCTCCTTATATATGTCTTAAAACCGAATCCAAATATCGATGTGGGATCCATAACCATTACGAAACGGTACCGTACCGTAATAGAAAGTCCATTTCGATTTGGGGCTGACATGTGGCCGGCAATGTGGCATGCTGGTGTAGTCATAGAAATATTCTCAACATGATCCGGGGACTCCTTGTGAGCCTCGAGATTGGAGAAGCAGAATGTCAACCTATTTCGCAGTGCCTAACCCACCCAACCGGCCCGATCGGCGTATCACGCTTAATGATCTTGCTGCTTTAAGCCTTCGCGGCGAGCGTTGGTCCATGATCACCGCTTATGACTACATGAGTGCCGGCATTTTTGAGGAGGCCGGAGCCCACGCCCTCCTCGTCGGAGACTCTGCCGCCATGGTGGTTTACGGCTACGACTCAACTATTCCAGTGACCATTGACGAACTCATGCCGCTCGTGCGCGCAGTTGTTCGAGGCTCCCGTAAACCACTCGTGATCGCGGACCTCCCATTCGGCAGTTACCAAGCCAGCGTCTCCCAAGCAATGGAAACCTCAGCCGCTTTTATGAAAGACGGCGGTGCCCAGGCAGTGAAACTTGAAGGTGGTGCGCCGATCCTGCCGCAGGTTGAAGCGCTGTCCAGTGCCGGAATTCCAGTAATTGGTCACCTCGGTCTCACTCCCCAATCGGTTCATTCACTCGGCGGCTATCGAGTCCAAGGCCGCGGTGAAGCCGGCGAGATCCTGATACGCGATGCCAAAGCTCTAGCATCTGCTGGCGCTAAAGCAATCGTTCTCGAAGCGATTCCAGCTGAATTAGGTGCGCGAGTTACCGACATGCTCGACATTCCAACAATTGGAATCGGCGCAGGCAATGCGACAAATGCCCAAGTAATCGTCTGGCAGGACCTACTTGGAATCGGCGCGAATGAACCACCCAAGTTTGTTCGTCAATATGCGCAACTTCGCGCACCGATTAAGTCTGCAGTGGAAAATTGGATTGCCGATGTCGCAAGCGGTGCATTTCCTGGACCAGAAAACACCTACCATTGACATCCTTCCGGCCCTGAACGGCCAGGCTTTCTTTCACCAATTTGAGAAAAATCTGGCAACTAAATGCCAGTTATTTGGACTCCGGCGTGTCCTTTATAACGTCGATTCAGGGAAATTAAATTTGCCGTAAATGCTTCCACCTGTCCGGCATTTCGCAGTCGACCGGCGTAGATGCCACGCATCTCACCCAGTGTGCTGGCAAGTGCACACACCACGTCAGTCGCTTCCCGGTCGTCACCTAAAACCAGAACGTCACCGTGCAGTTGCGGCCCGTCGGTATCAAGCAACAACTTTGCGGAGATGTGATGGAAAGCAGCGACAACCTTTGCGTCTGCCAGAATTGACTGCGCTTGCTGGGCAGCCGAGCCTTCCTCAATCACGAGTGAAAAGGCGCCTTGTTTATCAAATCCCAAGGGGTTCACGCAGTCAATGACGACTTTTCCAGCAACCTGATTCTTCAATGATTCCAACAGTTCTTTATGTCCATCCCATGGAACGGCAATGATTACAACGTCACTCGCAAGTGCTGTTTCTGCATTGTTCAGGCCTTTGACGCCATGACCGATTTCACTAGCGACTTCATTCGCTTTCTCGGAAGTACGCGACCCAATAATTACCGCAAGTCCTGCTTGCGCGAACCGCGTTGCAAGCCCGCGTCCTTGTTCACCGGTACCACCAAGTACACCGATTGTTTTGGTTGAAATATCAATGGCAACTTCATTTTGATTGGGAGAATCATTTTGTGTCATGTGATTAATGTTGTCAGACTTTCATTACGCGTGCACATGCGCATCAATTCGCTGTAACATCTGACCGACACGCCTGTGACAAATGACGCGGATATCTTTGTAATTTCGCGTTTGCTCTGTCACAGTTGTGTTAATTGTTCCCTGTAAATCGCAGGGATCACTCCACACGGGAGGCATCGTGGCGGTAGCAAAGAAGACTGTACGCAAGAAGGTCGTCAAGAAAGCAGCACCTCGCAAGGCAGCACCGAAGACCACAGCAACGAAAGTTGTCAAGAAAGCAGCACCTCGCAAAGCAGCACCTCGCAAAGCAGCACCAAAGACAACAGCAACGAAAGTTGTCAAGAAAGCAGCACCGCGCAAAGCAGCACCAAAGACAACAGCA
>JBDNFH010000059.1:0-8377 GCA_041689915.1 Candidatus Nanopelagicales bacterium
GCCAATAGGCTGCGGTCGTGAAACTGGTAATACCTGCAATTGAATACGTTCCTTCTTATCTTGCTGCCCTTGAAAGTGGCTGGACATTCGATGCTTTCTTCACCGGTGGTGTTGAGAATGCTATTAACCTGGCACGAAGTTCGCCGGAGGTGTTGGTCGATACTTTGCACGGGAAAGTCTCTGAGACTGTAACTCTTCCCAGTGGTGACCCCGTCCCACGCTTGCCCTCGACAATGCGTTGGATGTGGGATGGTGAATTTGCTGGCAGTATCAACGAGCGCTGGCAAAACGGCACTACTGTTCTTCCGCCTTATGTACTCGGGCATATTGGTTACGGTGTCGTTACCGAACGTCAAAGTCGTGGATATGCCACTTCTGCGCTTTCCGGCATTCTTCCGCTTGCCTGGAATGCCGGTTTACCTTTTGTTGAACTGACTACCGTGTTGGGCAACATCGCTTCGCAAAAAGTCATTACTAACAACGGAGGTGTGGTGGTGGAAGAATTCACTGCTCCAGTCGAGCAAGGGTCACATCAAATGTTTCGTTGGCGAATTGATAGCCCTAACTAGCTTGGGCTAACCGCCAAAGATTTTGGCAAAGAAGCCCCGGTTAGCTCGCGCTGCGGCTTTGTCCGCTGCGGTGCACGAGCAGCGTTGACTCTTGGGGGTCCCCCGAAGTACCTCGCTCTTATGGTTACCACAACCTGCCCAGGTTGCCTTCTTGCAGGTTGCGCAGGTTACTTGATGGCACATGTACTAACTTCCCTTCAGGCTGGTCAACTCGGAAGGTTGACTATACCCCCAGGGGTATTACTTTGCGGAGGCAGGTTCAGCTTTTGGATGGGAGTCAGCCTTAAGCAGGATAGCTCCAATAATCGCACCCACAATGCTCAAGATTGCGCCGATAATCATGACGGTGGCAAAGCCGGTGCCGTAGGAATCGGTAGCTGCAGCGAGTGCTTGCTTGCCCAATGAAGTAGTTGGGGCGGTGCTTTGAGCCGCATAAGCATTCACGGCATCAAGCGCGGTACCGACGTTGGTGGGAGGAACTCCAGCGGCCGTTAGGGTGTCGACAGTTCCACCAATGGTGATTTTGTCAATGATAACCGTGGAGATTGCCAGACCGATTGCGTAGAAGAATTGACCAATGGTTGTCCGCGAGCTGGTGACCGGGCCGAAGTAGGCCGGCGGTGCTTCTTTCATAATCAAGTTGCCGTACGGCAATGAACTAATGGTGAGTCCTGCTCCGAGAATGATCAAGCCCGGAAGAAATAGCCAGTAGCTCGTTGCAGCATTAAAAAATGCCATCCACACCATTCCAATGGAAATTGCGAATCCTGCAATCAGCAGGGCCCGTCGATTACTCATTCCCTTCACCATTAAGCGTCCAAATACCAACGCAGCGAAGATTCCAGGAATGAGGAAACCAAGCTGCCAAATCGAAACGACGGAAGTTGATTCGCCATTTACGTATTGCCACAGATTCGTGATCTGAAGGAAATTTACTGCGGTACCAAAGTTGTAAACCAGACCAACAATTACGGCCGCGATGAAGATTCTATTTTTGAAAAGACTCACGGGGAAGAATCGATTACTATTTTTTGATTCGTAGACAAAGAAGGCTACAAGAAGCAACACGCCGCCAATGAGCGGTCCCCATGTCAATAGATCGGTGAGGCTGCTGCCGAAGTGACTTACGCCGTACAGAAATGCGATTACACCTAAGGCTAAGAAAACCTGACCCAAAATATCTTGCTTACCTTTACTCACTGGCTCCTGAGTGGGCAAGATAATTGGCACCAAGAAAAAGCAAATCAATGAGGCGATGGGAATCATGAGAAATGCGATCCGCCAATCAATCCCCGACAACGACCCGCCTACGAAGGTGAAGACCAAGGTGAATACGCCGATAGATGCACCGAAAATTCCCATGGCACCAGGGATCTTGTCTGCCGGAACGACAGCCCTCAAGTAGGCAAACGCTGCGCCGAAAATGGCGCCGAGACCAACGCCGGCAACTGCACGGCCCAATAGGAAAAAGCCGGAGGTTGGAGCGAGTGCCACGATCAGATCACCAATGATTGTGAGTACGAGCGCAGCCATGAGGACTTTTCGGCGGCCCAGCCGGTCGGCCATAAGACCGGTTGTGATCACCGACGCCGCAAGGGCCAAAGTCGAGATACTTGCAGCCAGCGCTACTAGTCCGCCATCCATGTCTAAACCACGCGTTGCTCCGACAAGTGCAGTGCTAGCAATATTTGGGTCAGCCCCTTGGATCGCGCCGAGCACCCCAAGAAACGGGACTGCGAGTTTGAGCATTTTGACGCCGGGCACCTTTGGGGCTGACTTGCTGTTCACGGCCGTGTTCACTAACAGCACTTGCTTTTTGTTGTTGCGGAGGGTTTGTGTTGCGTTGGATCAATTACTTCTACCTCGGTGATAAAGGCGTCAAGATCAATCCTGTGTCCGCCAAGCCAAGTTCCATTCACCTTGACTTGGGTAGCCAACTTGGTTGGATCGACTTGATAAGGATCCATCGATAACTCAACAAAGTCAGCGTATTTACCCACTTCAATTGAGCCAACTTCTTTGTCCCGGAAAAGCATGTGAGCGGCGTTGATTGTTTGCGCTTTGAATGCGTCATCGAGTGAAATAATTTGACCCGGTCCGTGAACCTGACCTGAGGGAGTCATGCGGGTGATTGCGGTTTGCATGTTCAATAAAACATTCGGGGGTGAAACCGCGCCATCATTGTGGAATGAATAGACCGCACCGGAACGAACTGCATCCCCCCAACGCATCCATTCGGATCCGATTTCAGTGGGAAACATTTGTCCATCAAGGACGTCACCCCAATAGATAAACTGGAACGGGCCAAGGGAGAGCCCAACACCGAGTTTTGCTGCGCGATCAAACTGGTCACCACGGCAACCACCCATGTGCTCGACGCGCCAACGGTGGTCGGTTCCCAACAGGTTGTTGGTCGCGAGTGCATGTTCATAAGCGTCAAGAACAATGTCAAGTCCTACGTCTCCATTGCAATGGAAAGCAAACTGCCAGCCCATTGGTACGTACTTGGCCAAAATTTCGTCGAGTTCCGCGCGGGTGTAGTTCATCATGGCTTCACCACCCGGGCCAATGGGAATCTCAGCCTTGTGAACAATTGGTGACTCCAAGTACGGGAATGAGGATGCAATTGAACCAACCCACGGCGAACCGTCGGCCCACAATTTAATTCCTTGCTTGGTGAGCATCATGGGATCGACCGGTGTTTCCAATGTGTCACCGGCATCGGGATCAACCGACATGTGAAACAGTGAAATGCGGACAGGACAGTCCGCCCTGGTTGCCAACGCTTCGTAGCACTTGAGCAGATTGGTGGGGTACGTCATTTCCGAAGCAGAAGTGATTCCAAAGGAAGCCATCAACTTGAAAAATTGGGCTCCGGAAAGCAGTGGATGCACAATAGCCTGCCCAATCACGAGATCAGCGACGGTGAACACCGCAGGCGATTCATTTGCTTGACCGTTTGATGTGCCATCCGGATTGCGGCCATAGCTTCCACCAACCGGGTCTGCTGGCGGTTTCCCATCAGTCCAATTCAACAATTTGATGGTCGCGCTATTGAAGTAAATCTCATGGCCCGAGTTATCCAGGACAGCCGCAACTCGGTCGGGGAAGAAAATGTCAAGATCTAGGTTAGTGAGTTGTGGCGCTTGCTGCAAAATGCGATCCAGCCCATTGAAGACCACCGCTTGGCCTGCGGGGAGCTCTTTATCCAGTTTGGTGAACAGGTCAGTAACATCGCAATAGTTAGGGAAACCAACATAAGGTGCGATCCAATAGGCGGGTGGTTGTGTGGCCAGGCCACTGACAAGTGGGTGACTGTGTGGCTCAACAAATCCTGGCATGAGTACCGTGTCGCCGAGATCGCTCACGGTTGCACCCGGGGTTGCCGCCTGACACTGCGCCAACGTTCCAATAGCCGTGATCAAATGGGTGTCGGCATCAAATGCCACCGCTCCCGCTCTGGGCTGCCCGGGATTCATCGTGATGATGCTACTTGCCAAAATAATGTGAGGATTAGCCACGGGCTACCTTTCCTAGTTTGCTCGGTGCACTCTAGACCCGCATCTCACTTTTGTCATCATCCACACTTATGGCCGGGTTGTCTCGGGGTTATGGTGTGGCGGTGCTCAAGTCCTTAGGTGCAGCCACCATGCTCTCGCTTTTGGTCGCTGGAATCGTGCCACAAGCCCAGGCTGACACCCCGAATTCAACGCAGAGTAGATATCTGGACATCCCCATTCAAGAAACCGGGGTTGTAGACGTTGTCGCCGACGGTGACACCTTTCGATTTATTGAGAACGGAACCAATGCGTACGTGACGGTGCGGCTCTTGGGAGTTAACGCTCCGGAAATCCGGGGATTTAATAATGTTCACCGGGACACGGACATGTGTGGAGGTGCGCAAGCAACCGATGTGTTGAAATCAGTACTGCGCCCCGGATCCAAAGTGCAATTGCGGTCACTGGACAAAGCCTCCCAAAACCGCGGCCGAATTCAACGCTACGCATTCGCCTGGAATCCGCTTACCGAGCAGTACGACATTGACGTGCAAGCGATTGTTGCCCAGTCCGGATTGGCCATGTGGTTCACGGTCAAGAATGAATCAGCGCTGTCCTATCAATACCGAGTCATGATCGCGCAAACCCAAGTTGAAAAACGTGGAATTTGGAATCCGGATTTATGCGGACCACTCGGGCAGCCTGATGCCAAAATCAGCGTAATTGTTAACTGGGATGCTGAAGGAAATGACAACGAAAACATTAACGGGGAGTTTACTACCGTTCGCAATATTGGCGACCAGGATGTTGACCTCACCGGATGGTTATTGCGGGACTCAAGTTTGACCGCATGGTTCTACTTCCCAGTGGGCTCGGTTTTAGCGCCCAATGACTTCCGCGTAGTGCATGCGGGCGTCGGTGCCAACGGGACACCCAATCCACGCGATCTCTATATGGGATCAGATACTGCGTTATTTCCCAATACTCAAAGTGGCCTTTTCTTGGGTGATGGCGCCTACTTACTCGATCGCAATACCGCAATGCGAAGTTACTACGAATACCCCTGTGTACTTGACTGCTCAGATCCTCTGCAGGGTATTTTGCGGATTACGAAAGTCAATGCTGTTGCAACCGCGAAGTCCTTGGCTGCACGCGCTAATCAGGAGTACATCAAGATCAAGAATGACGGGACCGTCCCAGCACTCCTTGATGGGTACTACCTCAGGCGTGGTCTTTCAACCTATCCATTCACTGCAAACTCCAAGATTTATCCAGGAAAAACACTTACAATTCGAATCGGGAAAGGCACTCCTACTCAATCAACGCAGTACTGGGGACGCGCCTCAACTCTTTTGCGCGATGGTGGTGATCGGGTGACACTTATGTCCAATCGCAATGTCACAATCAGCGTTAAGGCGTGGGGCTCTCGGTGACTAATCCACTTTGTTGTGGGCGCCGGTAAACCCTAGAGAGCCCGCCGGAAAACTCCAGAGAGTGCGGCCTACTGCACAGCAGGCCGACTCCGACGGTGGCGCACGTATTCGACGACGATGGGTATCACGCTCACTACCACCACGAGTATCAGGATTAATTCAAGGTTCTTCTTAACAAATTCCACGTTGCCGAGAAAGTAACCGGCCAGGGTGACGAGGGCGGCCCAAAAAAATCCTCCAATTGCGCTGAAAAATAGGAACTTGGAGAAAGGCATCCTGCCAATGCCCGCGGACGCTGTGATAAAGGTACGTACCACTGGCACGAAACGCGCCATGATGATCGCCCGTGCACCGTATTTGGTGAAAAAATTATGCGTGTGTTCTACGTACTCCTGCCTAAAGAGTTTTGAGTCCGGTTTGCTGAACAGCGCCGGCCCCGCTTTGTAGCCGATCCAGTAGCCGGTCATGTTTCCCAACACCGCGGCAAGGAACAGGATGAGGCACGCGAGTGCGATATTCATTGATATTGCGCCAGTGGCTATGAACAGACCCGTGACGAAAAGTAGGGAGTCACCGGGGAGAAAAAATCCGATCAGCAACCCGCACTCTGCAAATATGATACCAACGACCACCCAAAACGCGATGTCACCGAACGAAGTCAAAATGTATTCCGGGTCGAGCCATTGCGGACCGAAAGCGCGCACGGCAGTTGTTCCCGCTGCAGCTATTACACCTGAGAAAATTTCCATCAGATCATGTTATCCGCAAGCTCACCCAACACCCGTGCAGCCTGACCACAGCAGGTGGTCTCTATTCGTTGGCTCGCTTGGCCGCACGCTCGGCTCGGGCGTGAACTTCAATAACTTCGGCTTCAACAAGTGTTGGCGCACTCCCACCAAATCGCGCTGGAATCCATCGAGCGCCTGCAACATTGTCGGGATAACGTTCAATTGCCTGTGCCAAGAGATCACGCAATGCCTCGCGCAAGCGATCATTCGCTTCCTCTGGGACCCCAGTAATGTCAAGTGGTTCTCCCACCATGATCACGACGGGACGACCCCGGGTGAAGTCTTTAACGCCGTAAGAGAGCACACGGTGGCCGCCAAAAATAATCATGGGAAGTACGGGCACTTTGGCAACGCGCGCCATGCGGATTGTTCCGCTCTTAACGTCCTTGATATCCAATGACCTGCTCATGGTGGCTTCGGGGAACACTCCGACGATCTCGCCTTTCTTGAGATCTGCGACAGCGTCCCGAAAAGCTTGGGAACCGGCGTCGCGATCAACCGGAATATGTTTCATGCCACGCATGAGCGGACCAGCAATCTTATGTTTGAAAATCGTATCTTTCGCCATAAAGCGGACGAGCCTGCGCCCACGCATATGTGCGGGAAGACCCCCGAGCGCAAAATCCAGATAACTCGTGTGGTTGATTGCCAGAACTGCACCGCCAGTAAGTGGGATGTTTTCTTTACCAACAACGTCAATTTTTAGGCCAAGACCCCTAAACGCACCCTTAGCAATGAGAACAATTGACTGGTAGAACGGTTCGGCCACACGCCCAGACTAGTACCCCGAACTACCAAGTAATCGAAATAGTGAACTCTCCCCACTCTTCCGAGTGGGGCTTCTATAGCTTTTCTCATTGACTCGCTTCCCCGGAGGGCGCGTGTTCCGCTTGCGGCCTAGAGGGCTTGGGGCGTTGAGGTTCGGCTAGCTACACCACTCGCGCGTTCTGTGCGGGTGGGGCCCTGTTCGTGGGCTTCTACGGCAGGCTGTCCTTTGGAGGGGATAGCTCGCTGATACGTGACTCGAATCTGGTTCGGGTCTGGTCCCGGACGGATCTCACCGTCGGCGTTGGTGGCACGTGAATGAATGTTCACGCCCCCTGAAGCATCCCGATGGAATCGGGCGCGGCAGTTCTCGTTGGTGCAGGTGTAGGTGCGGCCTTTTGGTGCGGACGCACGTCGGTTGAGGCATTTCGGGCACGTTTTCGTGGTCCCATGTTCGGGAACATAATCGAGTTTCAGGCCAGTTTTGTAGGCAAGATACGTGTCTTGTTGGCCGCGGCTCCATTGGGAGAGTTGCTGACGTAGGTGACGGTTCGCGCGTCGTGTCGTGCGGGTTTTTTGTTCAATCCCGCGCACGTCCCCCATCGCGATCGCAACCGGTGACACGACCCCCGTTTCGGGGTTCGTGGCGGCGTTACGAATGAAAGCAGCGGCGTGTTTAGCGACGTGATGGTTCGCGTTACGCAGTGTACGATCCGTTTTCGCTTGGAGTTTCTTTTTCGCGGCAGTGAGTTTCTGGTGCCGTCGGGAACCTTGCGTGCAACGCGCGAGGGCTTTCTGTAGCGACCCGGTTTTCTTGTTCCGGAACCGTTTCATACTACGTATTTCACGCCCGTTAATCACCAGGACGTTAAACCCGCCGGAACCGTCCGGGGCCGCGAGCGTCATCGAGTTAATAACCCCAGGGTCAACCGCAACCACGACCGTGGCGGGGTCAAGAAGACCACCTTGCGGTAACGGCGTGAACGCGTCCGTTTTGTAGGCGATATGCAGATACCAAGCGCGGGCTTGCCTGTCCCAACACAACCTAATTTCCCCCCACGCCGACGGGGGAACAACCACGCCGGTGAGTGGGTCAGTGAACGTGGGTAACGGCAGGATGATGTGTTCCCGGCCCCGCCCATACGAGAGAGCCAATTTTCCTTCCGGTGTCACCCGCCAACCGTAGTTACGGGTAAACGACACCGGCCGGTACTTCTTCACCCGCCACGGTGCCCTACCGATCAACCCAAGTTTCTGGTTCGCACGATACGTACGCACCGCGTCATCGAGATCCTCCGCGATAGCTTGAACCGACTGGGAATGCA
>JBDNFH010000060.1:0-16398 GCA_041689915.1 Candidatus Nanopelagicales bacterium
CCCTGTGCCATCACGGGAAGAGTTTCCAGATACCGATGCGCCAGAGCAGCAGAAGTCGGATTCGCCTCGTGGATCGCACGATAAACAGTCTCAAGTGCCACCGCTTCGCCCTCGGCTCGAAGAATTTCAGCTTGCGCCTCGGCTTTGGCCCGGACAACCTCGGATTGCGCGAATCCTTCGGCCGTGAGAATGGCACTCTGCTTTTGACCTTCAGCGGTGAGAATGGAGCTCTGCTTTTGACCCTCTGCAAGCAAAATTGTCGCGCGACGCTCGCGCTCAGCTTTAAGTTGCTTCTCCATAGATTCTTGCACCGATAAAGGTGGGTCAATTGCTTTGAGCTCAACACGATTGACACGGATACCCCACCTGCCGGTCGCCTCGTCCAATACCCCGCGCAACTGGCTATTGATTACATCGCGGGAGGTCAAAGTTTTTTCAAGATCCATCGACCCAATGACATTGCGTAGTGTCGTGACCGTGAGTTGTTCAATACCAAGGATGAAACTCGAGATTTCGTAAGTTGCTGCTTTCGGGTCCGTGACTTGGAAATACACAACCGTGTCAATAGAAACAACCAAGTTATCCTCAGTGATTACTGGTTGCGGTGGGAACGAGGCTACCTGCTCACGCATGTCAACGCGCTCGCGAATCCGATCAATGAACGGTATGAGAATTGTTAGACCTGGGTCAAGGGTTCGCTGGAATCGACCCAGTCGCTCGACAATTGCAGTGCTTGCTTGATTCACGATCACCAGGGTCCGTTTCATTAGGAGCGTCAATACCAACAACACTGCAACAACAGCAACACCTACACCAACAACATCCATAACAGCTCCTTATTAGTTTTCAGTCGAGTGGAAAAATCAACGCGGTAGCGCCGTCGATTCGTGAGATTGAAACTCGGGCATTGGGCTCAATAGGTTCGAAAGCGAGATCGGGGTCAAGACGCGCGCTCCAGGTTTCACCTTTAAGTTTTACTTGGCCTTCATGCAATGTGACACTCATGAGCGTCAGCGCCTCAGCACCAACGAGTGCATCAACTCCAGTCCGGGCGCCAATTGGAACTCGGGTAAATCTTTTGAGCGCCAGTGGGCGAATGGCAACGACGCCAAGTAGCGTAATTGCAGCCGTTACTGCGACCTGGACAATTACGGGAGCCCCTACCGCTGCAGTTGCAAGCCCGCCAACTGCACCAACGGCGAGCAACCCAAAATAGAAAGTGGACGATGCAAACTCAATGCCGAGTGCAAGAGCAGCAGTTAAGCCCCAAAACCAGATCATGTTTTCGATTGTAATACCGAATTGATGCTTTGGCAGGGGTAGTTGCTCGTTCCGTTGATCATCTAATCTTTATCCATGCTGACATGCCTTGAGAGTTCCGTGCACCGAAGTTGGTTGCCAGCATTTGAGGGTCTTTCGGATGCAATTTCGACAATTCAAGGCTTCCTCGAGACCGAGACGTTGGCAGGGCGCAACTGGCTCCCAGCGTCCTCACTAGTTATGCGAGCATTTACTCAACCTTTGGATCAGGTGAAAGTAGTGATTCTTGGACAGGACCCGTATCCAACCCCCGGTCAGAGTGTTGGCCTAGCCTTCTGTGTTGCACCAGGGGTTGCCCTCCCTCGCAGTTTGGTGAATATTTTTAGCGAGCTGCAGTCCGACCTTGGTGTAGAGGCCCCGTCAAATGGCGACCTCACCCCGTGGGCAGGTCAAGGAGTGTTGTTATTGAACTCGGTGTTGACGGTGCAAAGTGGCGTGAGTGGTAGTCACCGCTGCAAAGGCTGGGAGCAGATCACCGAGGCTGCAATTGCGGCGCTGATGAATCGACCTGAAGGAGCACCTGTTGCGATTCTGTGGGGGAAAGATGCCCAAGCGTGCGGCAACGGGTTTGATCCGCGATTAGTGATCTCTAGCCCGCACCCCAGTCCACTCTCAGCGCGGCGTGGTTTTTTTGGAAGTAGGCCGTTTAGTCGCACTAATGCATTACTGCAACAAAAGGGTGTTGCCCCTATTGAGTGGGCGCTTGCTTAACAGGCTTAATGGACACTGAGCGCACGTACCGGTGCATAACAAAGTCCGCATAGAAGGATGCAAAGGGAATTGTTCCGGCGAGTAGCAATGCCAGGGTCTTAAAAATCGGGAACCGCAGGAGAAATGCCAGGTTAACCGCGGCTATCAAGTAAGCGAAATACAACCAACCGTGGGCAATCCACAGAATGCTGTAGAGAGGTGGCTTGCCCCCTTCCGTTCCGTAATTGCGGAACAGGTAGCCGTAGAGCGCCCACACCGAGGCGCTAGCGAGAACAACCCCCGTGACCCACGCCATAATGCGGAATGCCAGCAGCGCGGTGGGGATTTTGTTCATGACGGCAGCCTATGTTCAGACCAATTCGTGCGCGAATGGTGGCATGGCGCCAGCGCGTTGGCAAGTGATTGCCGCAACCGCTATTCCAAACTCAACTGCAGCCCGGACTTTGTCAGCGTCTTGTGCGTCGCGGCGGTTCCAATTGTGCCTATCCCAGTAGGCGAGGAACCCGCCGCTGAATGAGTCACCGGCACCAACCGTGTCGACTATTTCAACTTTTGGGACGTCACACTGGAAATGCATACTTTCCGTGAATACGTGAACACAGTGTGATCCATCGGTAAATAACACAACTGCTTGTGATCGCTTGTGAACATCTCGCGCTGCATCGAGGTGGCTGAGATCGGGGAACATGTAGTCGAGGTCGTCACCGCTGAGCTTTATTACATCGGCGCGATCAAGGGACGTGTTAAATGTTTCCCAAAATTCCGCAGGTTCATCCATCACGCTAGGACGCGCATTCGGATCCATCATTAACAATTGATTGTCATCCATTGCCGCAACAACTGCTCGGGTTGCTTGGGATAGGGGTTCAAAAATAAATGCGAGGGTGCCAATATGAAGTGCCCTGGCCGTTGGACTAAAAGCCGCCAGCGCGATTTCAGGAGTGACCGACAGTGATGACGTTCCGTGCATGAGAAATTGGTAGGACGCCGCTCCATCTTCATCTAATGAGGCAATAGCCACGGTAGTTGGGGCAACGCAGTCTTGGTTAATTGCACAGTGCACGGCATCGGCGTCAAGGAGTCGGCGGATCCGCTGGCCGAGTGCATCGTGAGAAATCCCACCAATAAATGACGCTTCCGCACCCAACCGGGCGATTGCACGCGCAGTGTTTACCGGTCCTCCCCCGACAACGGAACTAATTTCGCCCTCTGGAGAAACGATGATGTCAATAAGTGCCTCACCCATGACCGCAATCATGCGCGTAACTTACTGCCGACTACTAGCCAGCGAATATAGATCGTCACTGCGAAGAGCGCGAAGATCCACCACTGAATCGCGTAGAAGAAGTTTTGTAAAGGAAACGCAACATCTGCCGTTGAAATTGTGGGAGGGACACTCTCCGGTGAATTCACCGTAATTGGCTCCTGGGCTTGCATAACAATGAACCCGTCTAGCAGCGTGGTATCCCAAAGGGATGAAAGTTGCTGTGAATCAATGATCACGACTTCACCACTTTGACCACTTGATACGTCATAAAAAGAGTCACTCGGCTGCAAGACGCCTTCAACACTGATTTTCCCCTCGGGAGTTGCGAAAGCTTGTCCTTCCGGGACCCAGCCTCGAACAACTGCGATTGACTGGCCCGAGTCGATCTCTAGTGCTGAAACAATCCAATCTCCGGCAACGGACTCACGTGAGAGTCTGCTTCCGATTCGGACTTGATCCTCATCAAGATAAGAACCCGTGGCGGTCACTGTTCGTCCGTAGTCTTGCGGTTTCATTGGTTGACCAATTTTGCTGATCGAAACCGCTGACATTGATGATGCACGTTCGGCATCCAAAATATCTTGGGTACGGTCCCACTGCCATTTACCGAGAAAGAAAAAGAGAACACAAACCACAATCAGTGACAGCAATGCCAGGATGGATGCCGGTGTTCGTGCCCGTGACCAAAAATCACTGCTTGGCGGCATCAGGATCTTGCTCGGCGCTCTCTTCCATATGCGCTATGTCATTGGTTTCCTGTGCAATGTGAACTTTACCGCGTCCACGAGGAAGGTTCGGATCTATCCGCTTCATTTGGCGGTTCATGTTGAGCCACAGCAAAACCAGGGCAATGCCTACGAGCAAGACGAAAAGCCCGGCAATAGGGCCGGCCCCGTCAATGATTGTGCTGAGATCAGATTCGCTATCCATAATGGTGCAACACTAATCCTTCGCTGACTTTCTAGCGCAGGCCGGCAAAAAGGTCATTCTCGGGCAGTGTCGTGGGGACCAGGCTTGATGCCAATTGGAATTCCTCGGTTGGCCATGCATTCTGCTGCAACTGCGTTGAGACCACAAACCAACGACCCTCCGGTTCAATCTGGGTGGCATGGGCTTTGAGTGCGGAATCCCTAATGGGAAAGTAAGTGGCGCACTCAATACTCGTGGTAATCCGCTCCGCATCCTCTGGTTTGTCTTCCCAGTTCTCCAACCATTCAACATATGGTGACTCGATTTCCTGTTCGAGGAGAAGGTTGTGCAAAGCCACGACCCGTGCTTTGTGGAACTGCTGGTTGTAATACACCTTCTGGACCTGGTGCGGGGGTCCAAATTCCGGGTAAGTTTGTGGGTCCGCCGCAGCTTGGATTGCGGCCAAAGTGACCAGGTGGGTTTGAATGTGATCGGGGTGTGGGTACCCGCCGTTTTCGTCGTAGGTCGTGACAACCTGCGGCCGGAACTCCCGTAGCAGTTTGACAAGTGGCGGGACACTGACGTCAAGTGGGACGAGTGCGAAGGCATCTTTGGGCAGTGGTTCACCTTCAGTGAAACCTGAGTCCATGAAACCGAGCCACTCATGTTGCACTCCAAGGATTCTTGCCGCCTCAGCCATCTCCCTTTGGCGTACTTCATGGATCCCGTGCAGGTCAACCAACTCTTGCGCCTGCGCATTGAGCACGTCACCTCGCTCGCCGCCGGTACAAGAAACCACCATGACCTCAACGCCTTCGTCTACATATTTGGCAGTGGTTGCTGCGCCCTTACTGGATTCGTCGTCGGGGTGGGCATGAATCGCCATTAGTCGCAATGGATTCTGGGTGATTGTATTTGACACGGGAGCATCCTCTCACTCACGCAGATGACTCTCGTTAGTCTGGGAGGGTGGCAAGCCCCTTTCGCAAAGAGCAACTCAGCCCGGAAATGCAGGTGCGGTATGGGTTCAATCAAGTGAATCATTTGCGTACGGCTTTTATCGCACTTGTGACTTTAGTTTTTGCGGTAGCAATTGGATTTGTTACGTTTTCGATGTCCCAGAAAAGCATTCAGTTCAAACTCCTCACCTGGAGTGTCGTAAGCCCCGAGCGCGCTGATCTGCGTTTTGAAGTTCGGCGGATTGGTAGTGACGCGGTTGATTGCGTCGTTCGAGCCCAGGACTCAAAACGCATCGATGTGGGATACTCGGTTATTTCCATTCCCAGCGGGAACGACTATGAACAATTGAATTACTCATTGCGAACGCTGGCTCCTGCCTACGTAGTTGAGGTTCTCACCTGCGTTAAAGCCGGGGATACAACCCGCGTTCCCGGACCCCAATTCCCAGCCGGAATCGCACCGCCCCCTCAACCGTGGACGCAGAGTTCTAGCCTGTGAATGGGGCACACCCGTCCACAAACTTAGGAAAAGTATTAGGGTTTCACGTTATGACCGAAATTACCTGGTTGACCCAAGACGCACATGAGCGCTTAACGGCTGAGTTTGAAAACCGCCAGGGTGCCATGCGCACCGAAATTACCAAGAAAATAGAGGCAGCCCGCGAAGAGGGCGACCTCAAGGAAAATGGTGGTTACCACGCAGCGCGTGAAGAGCAGGGTAAAAACGAAGCGCGGGTCCGTCAATTGCGTCAGCTGCTGGAGAACTCACAGATCGGGGTGCCCGACGCAGCCGAAGGCGAAGTCAGCCACGGCAAAGTTATCTCGGTACGGCTGATTAACTTTGATGAAGTGGAACGCTTCCTGCTCGGCTCCCGCGAAGAAGCTGCCCATGCGTCAATCGATGTCTATTCTCCCACCTCACCATTGGGGGCTGCAGTTTTGGGCAAGCGCGTTGGAGACAAAACCAGTTACCAACTTGCCAATGGCAAGGAAATGTCAGTTGAGATCCTTAACGTTGAGGACTACACCTGACGTCAGCGCCGGCTGACATTGCGGTATTTCCTAATCGCCAGTGGGGCAAAGATCCCAATGACGACCGAGCAGGAAATCGCCGTGTACAAAATTGGGTGCTGCAATGACCAAAATTCGGGAACAGTCCCCGGTGCGTAGCCCGTTGGGTTACCGAAAAGTTCACGAGTCGCCAGGACTAAGGAGGAAACCGGATTAAACGCGGCAAACGCCTTGAGCACACTAGGAAGTGAATCCAATGGCACGAAGGCATTGGATAGGAACGTGAGGGGGAAAATCCAAATCAATCCCGCCGTATTCGCAGTTTCGGTATTCGGTACCGACAAGCCAACGAATGCGCCAACCCACGTAACCGTGTACGCGAAAAGGAGCAGGAGCAAATACGCAAAAATTGCGTTGAGGATTCCGTCATTGATTCGCCAGCCAACAATGTAACCGGTGATGCTGAGCACAACAAGCACCAAAATTTGTCGCAATGCGTTCGCAAATGTATTGCCAATCAACGCCGCTGACTGCGACATGGGAAGAGCTTTATAGCGGTCAATAATTCCCTTTTGCATTGCTTCGGCTAAACCAACAGTGCTAGCAGCAGCTGCAAATGCGACAGTCTGACCGAAAATACCGGGCATCAAATACTGCCGGTACAAACTTGCATCAGCAGTGCTTCCCGGATCAGCTCCAGGAATAGGGATCGCCCCACCAAAAACGTAGGCGAACAACAACACGAAAATAACCGGCTGAATTAGTTGGAAGAACAGCGCTTCAGGGATTCGACATGATGCCAAAATCGTACTGCGGGCAATAACGACCGAGTCATGAAATGTCCAACCAAGTAACGGGCGGGACATGGGAACAGGTGCTGTGGTGCTCAAAGTTTTCACGTCGCTCACGATTGGCTCCGTCCTTTTCTTGGCCGGCTGGCAGATTTTCCTGGGGTTTCATCTTCGGTACCGTGTCCGGTAAGTGAGAGGAATACGTCGTCAAGTGTTGGCCTGCGCAATGCCAAGTCGGCAATTGCAATGTTTTGTGAATCCAACAGCCGAACGACGTCAACGAGAACCGTCGAACCGCCCGAAACGGGGCCAGAGACCATGCTCTCCGCAATCATTGATTCCCCACCAAAGACGGGGGCTAGTACAACTTGGGTATCACGCACTCGATCAAAGTCAGCGACGGTAACTTCAATCCTGTCTCCACCGATTTGGTCTTTGAGTACTTCAGCGCTTCCGTGAGCAATCACGCGACCGTGATCGATTACGACGATATCGTCGGCGAGCTTGTCAGCCTCTTCAAGGTATTGGGTGGTCAGCAAAACTGTGGTTCCTTCAGCAACCAGGCTTTCAATTACGCCCCAAAGCCCAAGCCGTGAGCGTGGATCAAGGCCGGTCGTTGGTTCATCGAGAAATAAAATACTTGGCTTTGCCATCAAACTTGAGGCAAGGTCAAGGCGCCTTCGCATCCCACCGGAATAGGTTTTTGCTGGTCGGTCTGCCGCTTCTACAAGATCGAACCACTCAAGGAGCTCCTCCGAGCGATCCTTAACGTAGGTCGGTGCAAGGTGATACAGGTCGCCGAACATGCGCAGGTTCTCGCGCCCGGTCAAGAATTCGTCTACCGCTGCGTACTGCCCGGTGAGGCCAATACTGTGTCGGACTTGATCCGCTTGCTTTTCAACGTTGAATCCATTGACGTAGGCCGCGCCCTTGGTTGGCTTTAACAAGGTTGCCAGAATCCGAACCGTGGTGGTTTTACCTGAGCCATTTGGGCCAAGAAGGCCAACAACTTTTCCTCTTGGAACTACTAGATCAAGTCCGTCAAGTGCTTTAACGTCACCGAATTCCTTGACCAGACCCTCAGCATGAACTGCATCGTCTTTTGCCATGGGCGGAACTTTATACCTAGAGTTCCGTGACGTTGAATCCTTGGCTTGCCAAACTACGCAGGACTTCTTGAGCGTGATCCTGTCCTCGCGTCTCCACCTGAATGTGAATCTCGACTTCGTCAACACCCAAGGATGGGTCCATGCGGTTATGATCAACCTCAACAATATTGGCGCGAGTTTGTTGCACGGCGGTGAGGATTTGGGCAAGGTTTCCGGGGGAATCAGGTACGCGCACTTTCATGGTCATGTAGCGACCGCTGGCTGCCAAGCCGTGTCGAATAATGCGCAGCAATAACAGGGAGTCGACGTTTCCGCCGGAAAGAATTACGGCAACTGGGGCTTCAAACTTCTGCGGCCACGCCAATACTGCCGCTGTTGCCGCTGCGCCTGCGGGTTCGACGACCATTTTTGCTCGCTCAAGCAATAGCAATACAGCGCTGGAAAGTTGGTCCTCTGAGACCGTCATGATTTCGTCGACGTATTGCTTCACAATTTCAAATGGAATCTCACCGGGTAGACCCACCGCGATTCCATCAGCCATGGTGGACATGTGATCAAGTTTTTGTGGTGATCCTGCCGCAAGTGACGGAGGGTAGGCCGCAGCATTTGCCGCCTGCACTCCGATTACTTTGATATCCGCATTTTGCGACTTAATTGCTAAGGCAACACCTGAGAGAAGGCCACCTCCACCGGTGCAAACAACAACCGTTTTGACGTCAGGGATCTTCTCCAAGATTTCTAGCCCAAGCGTTCCTTGCCCGGCAACAATGTCTTGGTGGTCAAACGGGTGGATCAAGATTGCTCCGGTGCGTTCCGCGAAGACACGCGCCTCGTCCAGGGCATCTTCAATACTGTTTCCGGAAAACTCAACTTCTGCGCCGTAGCCTTTGGTTGCTTGGACTTTGGGAATTGTTGCGCCCAACGGCATGAACACTGTTGCTTTAATTCCTAGCATTCGTGCTGCTAGTGCAACTCCCTGCCCGTGATTTCCCGCACTGGCCGCCACGACCCCACATTCACGTTCTTCTTGCGTCAGCTTGGAAAGCCTGTTGTAAGCGCCACGAATTTTGAATGAGCCCGCTCGTTGCAGATTCTCTGGGATCAAATACACTTGGCCGCCGACAAGATCGGTTAACCAACGTGCATTCGCTACCGGGATATCCGCGATCACTCCAGTAACTCGTTCCTTTGCCGCTTTTATATCGTGCAAGGAGACTTTAGGTTCGGGTTGATCAGTTGACTGTGGCACCAGACCATCATGTCAGGAAGAGTTCGTGCTGACCTCGGTTGCAACCAAATTAGTGGGAAAGTGCGCGCCGGTTACCTGGCAATTCGCTGTGGCCCCCGAGATTGGCCCTGGATGCCGCCTTGCGCCCAGCACTTGCGGCCGATCCTGAGTTGCTCATCGCCGCACCGGAGTAGCCGCCCCAACTTCCGCGCGCCTGTGAATTCATGCGGTGAAACGTACTGACTTCTTTTTCTCGGCCGGCCAAAACGAGCGCTCCGGAAACACTGCCCGGCTGCGCGGTGTGTGAATCATTTTCTTGAATCGCGTCCGCTCTACCTTCCTGTAACCGTTCACCTATTCGAACAATGTAGGCGCGATAAAAGGCGGCACGTGCCGTTTGCGCCGTGAATTCAATACGTTGCCGCCGGTAACCACCGGCAACGCGAACCCGACCGTCGAATTGTTCACCTCGCCAGGATCTAGCGTTCACATAGGAGTTTCCATGCGTAGTCATTTGTACAGCCAAGGATGAAAACAAAGTTTCGATGGAATCCAGATCACCAGGCATTCCGTAACTGATGACATAGGTTGAATCGCGGGCAACGTCGA
Source organism: Candidatus Nanopelagicales bacterium (assembly GCA_041689915.1). Lineage (GTDB taxonomy): Bacteria > Actinomycetota > Actinomycetes > S36-B12 > S36-B12 > UBA4592. The sequence goes on from JBDNFH010000060.1 coordinate 9,915, forward strand.
CCTGGGCACTATTTGAATGTGCAACGCTCACAAAGAGATTCACCAAATGCGTATTGGCCCGCTTTCCCTTAACTCCGATCGTCACCGTTCGGCTCACCGGCGTCAATATTTCGGTTGTTTTGGTGTGATTGCGCGCGGTCGCAAGATCAATACTGGCAAGGGTCGCCAACATTTGCGCTTTAGTTAAGTAAGCATCGGCCTCTGCTTCATTATCTGTTCGCTCAGCTTTAGCTAACAGGGCCGCGATTCGTTCGAGTTTCATGTCGCGCTCTCGAGTGAAAATATTTTTCGATGATCCCCAACCGACACACCAAGTTCAAGGTAACCCGCAGAAAGCAGTAAACGGGCTTGGTCCCCCAGCGCTACGTAAACCAAGTGCAGCATGCATGCGGTAAAGGTTGGTCCGTGAGCAGGTTCCCCGGCTGGCCCGAACTTGGCAGCAACATGGTGCGCGCATTCATGCAGGATTACAGCTTCACGTAGCGCCCACCTAGCTGATTGTCCCGAAACTGGTATTGCGATCACCGCATGTGAGAATTCGTAGTGTGCTTTGGCGCATCCTTTGCGTTCGCGAACCTGGGGCGGCACTAGATCAAGGTCTAGTTGGGTAAATAGCACCCGTACATAGGTACCAATCGAGTCAAGGCTTGCGAATCTTTTCTGAGCAGGAATGTCGAGCTTTGACCCAAAGAAATCAACAGTCCCGCCTCGGTTCATTAGGCTGGAAAATTGATCCTCAGCGGCATAAACCTTCGCTCGGTGCGCATCAGTTGCACTTGCTCGCGCGGCGGTGACCATGCGGCTATCTTGCCGTGCAACCCGCAAATAGCCAAAGAGGTTCCTTTGGCCTGTGGAAAACGGCGCAAGTAGAGTCGACTCGCATACAAACACCGATTTAAAGGAATAAAGTGTCCGAAATTACTGCAAACGGGGAAGGGGCCTCAAACAATTCCTCCCGCACCCGCCGCCTCGGGGGTGCAATTAGGCGTACCCCGCTCCTACACGGACTGCCAAAAGAAGTAGCAGTTCTTTCAGCAATCGCCTTTTTTGTGGCAATCGGATTCGGGATCTTGGCACCTGCACTTCCAATTTTTGCCAAGACATTTGACGTGACAGCGCTACAAGCCAGCGCCGTAATCTCAGTATTTGCTTTAATGCGATTTATTTTTGCACCGATCGCCGGTGTACTCATTGACCGACTTGGCGAGCGCATTGTCCTGACTTCTGGGCTACTTATTGTCGCCACCTCCAGCGCTATTGCTGGTTTCTCGCAAACTTACCTACAACTTGTGGCCTTCCGCGGAATCGGTGGAATTGGCTCGTCAATGTTCACCGTGTCAGCGCTCGCGCTCCTCCTGCGAGTTGCTGACTCGAGCCAGCGAGGACGTGCTGCCAGTGCATTTCAAGGCGGTTTCCTGCTTGGCGGGGTGGCCGGCCCAGCCGTTGGCGGAATTGTGGTTGCCATCTCGATCCGCGCCCCATTCTTTGTCTACGCTGCTGCACTTTTTGCGGCGGCTCTGGTCACACTCGTATTCCTCACCCGAGCACAACTGCTTGACCGTGAGGAAAAAGTTTCCCACGGACAAAGCGATAAATTGCAGGAATTACGCAGCGCACTTCGCGACAAGGCCTACCAAGCAGCCCTGGGCACCAACCTCATTACCGGTTTCGTTTCATTTGGTTTGCGTAGCTCAGTCGTACCACTGTTCGTTGTTGAAGGATTACAACGCGGTGCATCCCTCGCTGGCTTTGGCTTCCTCGCCGCCGCCGCGGTCCAAGCGATCGTTCTGCTCCCCGCTGGCCGCATGGCTGACACCCAGGGGCGCCGCAAAGCACTACTCTTTGGCACAATCGCGACGGCAATCGGAATGGTCGTGCTCACCCTGGCCGACGCCGCCGTCAATGGTCTTGGCCAAGCAGCCATGCTGGGGACAATTCTCTTCCTGGTCAGCATGGCAATTCAGGGCTTCGGCGCTGCCTTCCTTGGCTCAGCACCCTCGGCGGTCATTGGAGACGTCATGGGGGGCAAAAGGGGCGGAATTGTGGTGGCAACCTTCCAAATGATGAGCGATGTCGGCGCAGTACTTGGTCCCCTGGCGGCCGGACTCCTCGTGGATCTCTTCGATTTCGACTGGGCCTTCGCTTTTGGAGCACTTTTGGCCCTATTGCCCATTTTCCTCGTGATCCGCATGCCCGAAACCCTTAAACGCTCGGACGTAACGTAGTCTGTGGCAGTTGCCCCGACGAAAATCTTCCCCACCCAGTAAGGACCATGACGCCAAGTGACTCACACTGACCCTGCCCAGAGGAACCATGTGCTGATCAACAAGTTAGTTGCGGCAGGAACTGCCCTGATTCTGGTTGCTGTTGGTACGGTCTTTTTCGTCGCATCCGTTCGGTCCACTCCTGCTCAAGCAGGCGCTGTCTCCGATCCAGTGACAACGAGTGATCCATTAATTGAAGGTCAAGTCGGGAGCCAAGAAACCCCGGTTGATACCGCAGGGGACTTAGCCGATGTTAAGAACGTTGTCTTTGTACTTGTCGATGATCTTGATTGGAATCTCTTCAATCAAATCCCGCGTCTTGCCGCCCTGAAAGAGCAAGGCATCACTTTCATCAATCAAACTGTGACCGACTCACTGTGTTGTCCTTCGCGCGTTTCCATCTTGCGCGGGCAATACATTCACAATCACAAGGTGATCTCAAATATTGAAGCAACCGGTGGCGGCTGGCCTACCTTCCGCGATCGCAAGGAAGAAAATGACAACCTTCCGATCTGGCTCGACAACGTAGGCGTCACTACCGCACTATTTGGTAAATACCTCAATGACTTTCCTTCAAAACCAAGCGAAGCCACCTACATTCCACCGGGTTGGGATCAGTGGGGAGTTCCCATCTCCCGAGGTGATTCCTACACCGGATACAACTACACCCTTAACGACAATGGGACTTTGATTCGTTACGGAAACAAGCCTTCAGATTTTCTCAACGATGTCATCACCAACAAAGCCACACAGTTCATCGAGACCGCTTCGTCCCCATTCTTTCTTGAACTCTCGACGTACAGCCCGCACAAACCAGCTCCCGTCGCAACGCGCAACGCACTCAAGCATGGCGGAACCCTCGCACCGCGCAATCCGACCTACAACGCTTATGGGGTCGACGAGCCCAAGTGGATGAAAGACAATGTGAAACTCACTGCAAGCCAACTTGCCAAGGCGGACAAGCAATGGCGCAACCGAGCACGCTCAGCTGAATCAATTGGTGATTCCGTCGATGCAATCATGGCAAAGCTCAAGGAAACCGGCCGCGACAGGGACACCCTCGTAGTCGTCACAACCGACAACGGTTATCACATGGCCGAAAGACGTATGTTCAAAGGAAAACGCACGCCTTATGCCTCCGACACGGTAGTTCCCATGATTGTGATGGGACCTGGTGTTCCAACAGGTGTCACGGTTGATGCGATGACCAGCACAATCGACCTTGGTCCAACCTATGCGGAACTCCTTGGCGCCACGGCCCCCAACTGGGTTGACGGCCGCTCACTCGTCGGCTTTTTTGAAAATGGTGCAACACCACAAGGGTGGCGCAATGCGGTTCTCTCCGAAAGTCTAGGGATTTCAACACCTGATGACCCCGACTACCAAAAGAATGCGCCACCACAGTTCTTCGCTCTACGCAGTGAGAAGTGGCTGTATGTTGAATACGCTGACGGCTCAAAAACACTGTACGACCGGGTAAGCGATCCTTATGAAATGGTCAACCTGGTTAAAACAGCGGATCCACTTTTACTTGCGAGCCTGTCAGCGCAACTCAAGCAACTCAGCACTTGCTCGGGAGATACTTGCCGAACTGCAGATTCAGTTGCAATCCCACTTGCAACCGTTTCTAACTAGAAGCTACTTGCTCGAGCACAACTTGACCGGCACTTTCTGTAATGAGTATTCGCGCAAAATCATTGCCGTCAAGCGTCACGACAAAACCAGGCTTGTGTCTGTACACCGCGTTAAAGTCTTTCTTGCCTTGATAGCGCGTGGTGCCCAGCATGATTACGCCGGGCCACCCGGTCCCGGGTGCACGAATCCCACGAAGGTGCACCCATAAATCACTAACGCGTGCAATATTGCTTACCTGGTCAAGCGGCACTGAAAAGCTTTTCTTGAAGGCGCCCAACTCCTCTTTGCCCGCAAGGGATACTTGCAAAAGACCGTCTTGCGAAATGAGCAATGCCACTGCTAACCCAGTGCTTTCTCTAAGTCGGCCAAAAGGTCGTCGGCTTCTTCAATACCAACACTGAGTCGAACTAGGTCGTTGGGTACTTCAAGTGGACTACCACTCACTGACGCATGAGTCATGCGACCAGGATGTTCAATCAAAGACTCAACACCGCCAAGAGACTCACCCAAGGTAAATAATGTTGTTTTGGAACAAATATCGAGTGCTGCTTGCTCGCCAGCTTTTACCCGGAATGACACCATGCCACCGAAGCCGCGCATTTGCTTTGTGGCAACTTCATGGTTTGGGTGTGAGGCGAGCCCGGGGTAAAACACCTGGCCAACAGCTGTGTGACCCTCGAGGAGTTCAACAACTTTTGCCGCATTGTCATTGTGACGATCCATGCGCACACCAAGTGTCTTAATGCCGCGCATGACCAACCAGGAATCAAATGGTCCGGCAATAGCGCCCACTGCGTTCTGGTGGTACGCCAACCGCTCACCTAGTTCAGCGTCTGCAACCACAAGCGCGCCACCAACAACATCGCTGTGACCGCCAAGATATTTAGTCGTGCTGTGCACCACTACGTCAGCTCCCAGGAGTAGTGGCTGTTGCAAATATGGAGATGCAAAAGTGTTGTCAATCACCAGCAGGGCGCCGCCGGCATGAGCAATTTCAGCAATTGCTGCAATGTCACCAACATTTAGCAGGGGATTAGTTGGTGTTTCAATCCACACCAATTTAGTTTTAGGCGTCATGGCCGCAGCAATAGCTCCGAGATCTGTTACGGCTGCCGTTGAGAGGTCGATCCCCCAAGGCTCGGCGACCTTCTTGAACAGTCGGTAGGTGCCACCGTAGGCGTCATTAGTAAGTACAACATGGTCACCAGGCTTAAGTAAAGTGCGGATCAGAGTGTCTTCAGCCGCAAGCCCCGAAGCAAACGCAAGTCCACGTGCAGTATCAATCCCGGGTGCCTCAAGAGCTGCCATGCACTCTTGCAATGCCGTCCGCGTGGGATTTCCGCTGCGGGAATATTCGTATCCGTTTCGCAGGCCTCCCACGCCGTCTTGGGCATAGGTCGACACCTGATAAATCGGCGTCACCACCGCACCTGTTGTCGGGTCTGGTTCCTGTCCTGCGTGAATCGCGCGAGTATTAAAGCCGTCCATGGCTTCAGCCTATGTCGCACTGATCAGCGCGACAGAGCAGAGGTCAACTATTGGTATTAGGTTTGGAACATGTTCGGATTTGGAAAGCCCTCAATGGTCACTCCTGCGTCAGCCTTGCCCGGGCGTGCGGCTCGTCCATTGCCGGTAAGTGATAAAAACTGCGTCCTGGATTCCTCCCTGGAAGGTCCCTGGCCAGAAAAATCTCAAGTGATCTACCTGGGCGCCGGTTGCTACTGGGGCGTTGAGGAAATCTATTGGAAAACGCCGGGTGTCATCAATACCAGTGTTGGTTTCATGGGGGGATTCACCACCCACCCGACTTATGAAGAAACCTGCACTGGCCTAACAGGTCACACCGAAACAACTTTGGTCGTGTACAACCCCGACGTGATTTCCACCCGAGAGCTTCTCAAAATCTTCTGGGAAAACAACGACCCCACCCAAGGTGATCGCCAAGGAAATGACGTCGGTACCCAATACCGATCGGCAATCTTCTGGACTACAGCGCAGCAGGAGCAGGTTGCTACGGAAACCGCGCGGGAATACGAAACTGTGCTAGTCGCCAACGGGCTCAATCCGATTACAACCCAAATCGCCCCCGCAAGTGACTTCACGTACTACTTAGCCCAAGACTCACACCAGCAGTACCTGTATAAGAACCCCAACGGCTACCGCTGTCACGCCAATACTGGGATCGCATTCCCCAACTAATACCCCCCCTGCGCAGACTTTCCCAGAATCGGGATGACTCGGGCAAAATCCCGCAGATTAGCCACAATAAAAGCCGACTTTCCCAGGAACTGGGAAAGTCGGCTGAGGGATTTTGGGGGTTAGGTTGCTAGGAAGGCCAGGACGTCTTGGCGGGTGATCACACCGGTTGGCTTACCGTCATCAACCACAATCAACGCATCAGCGTCGGTGAGTGCTGCCATTGCGGCAGCCACTGATTCACCAGCACCCACCATGGGCAGTGACGGACTCATGACCGATTCAACAGGGTCAGACAGGTGCGCCGTGCCGTGGAAGAGTGCGTCGAGCACCACTCGTTCAATAACCGCACCAGAAACCTCAGCTGTCATAATAGGTGGCTCTGCCCG
>JBDNFH010000061.1:0-5748 GCA_041689915.1 Candidatus Nanopelagicales bacterium
AATCAGGACGATTCGAAAGCCAATGAATCGCCAGAACGAAGTGGTGATTAATTCCCAGCTCATTGCTAATGCACCGAATCCGGTCATGCCTGGTTTTCCAATAAGTGCATAGGGAAACAGTGCAAACATAAATGCCAAAATCAATCCGGGAAGAATGAAAGCGAAAAGTCCCACAACAACAATGCCAATGTAGACGGCACCCGCGATCAGGAACCACCAGAACCGATCTGAGCGCAGAAGCACACCGACTGATGGCTTCGCGCCTTCCGAGGCGTTGTACGCATTTCGAAGAATCCCTAGGAATGTGTAGAAGAACCCGAGAACTCCAACAAAGATCACGATTGCGCCCAGGGCAGGAACTGCCATGGCGGCCAGTACGCCCAGAAGCATGATCGCTGCTGGGATGGCAACCGCGACCACGATCACCAGCAACCAGTGCCAATACTGGCGCTTGGTCAGACTCCAGGCTTCATCAAGTACTGCGGCAATATCAAATCCGGACATAGCTCCCCCTTGGTTCTTGTTATTGGGCTTAATTAATCAGGAAATTTGCGACAAATGAACCCTAACAGCAAGACGTTGGCCTAACGCCGATCAATTCGATGGAAGGTTTCGCGTCGAAATGTGTGATCTCGAGCACAACGCACGGTGGTTTTTTTGCGGATAACCAACGAAAAGACCCCTTGAACCCTTAGAGTCTGGGAACCGTTGATCAAAAATACAAAGCTGGCTTGATGGGAGGTTGCAGTCACATGACAACTTTTGCCGACCCCGTACCCGCGCCGCCCTTGTGCACACTCTCCAGCAAGGAAGTTGACGTATTACGCGACGCCGTTGCCCAACAGACCACACCACATGAGATTTATTGCGCGTCGAAGACCCTCGACGGTGTTTTCGCAAGCGTTGCATTACCGACCACGAAGTTGGTTTTTGTGAAATACGGTGAGGAGGTCGTAGTCTCGGCCCCACCCACGGGTGACAAATTGGTTGCGACCGTGCCACTTGGTCCCATGGGAGTGAGTCACAAAACTTCGGACACACCCGAGTATCGCGCACAAGGCTTTCTACTCTCGTCAACCCAAGACACCATCATGCATCCTGACCCGGGTAAAGGGGCGTTAGTTTTCGCGGTTGATTCCGCCGAGATAGCCCATCAAGCTGAAAAAGTCCTTGGGCACGATCAACGATTTGGCCAGTTTCAATGGCTGAACCGACAGGCCCTTGTTGAACACTCACTCACTCAAATGTGTATCGGGGCTTGGGAGATGGCTATGAGTCTTCCCGCAGACACCCCAGGATTTGTTGTCAGCCGACTCATGAACTCGATGCAGTTAAATATAATTAATTCGCTGGTCCTTGCCTGTGATCACACAACGATCTCGGTAAGCACAGAGAACTCCCGAATGTCCCGCCTTATTTCCTGGATCCAGCAGCATGCAGGTGATTGCATTACTGTTGCAGACTTGGCCGCTGAGATTGGTTTAAGTGTGCGACAACTACAGTCGAGCGTCGCGCATCACTTTGGAATCACGCCGTTGGAACTATTGCGTGAAACCAGACTGCGCATGGTCCGTGAGGAACTGATCGCTGCAGACCCCGATGCATGCACTGTTTCCTCAATCGCATATTCACTGGGCTTTAACCACTTAGGCCGCTTTTCACATCACTATTACATTGCGTTCGGCGAAAAACCCTCAGAAACATTTCGGAGTTCACAACATGGCTGACACTCCCAACATTCTCGTTTTGTATTACTCCGCAACCGGAAACGTTGCTGGCATGGCACATGCTTTGGCAGAGGGAGCCGAGTCCGCCGGCGCTTCGGTACGAGTCCGCCGAGTTGTGGAAACTGCGCCGGCAGCCGCCATTGCAATAAACTCAAAGTGGCAAGATTTTATTGATACTTGTGCAGATGGATTTGCCGAACTCGCCGACATTGAATGGTGCGATGGAATTGCCCTTGGATCACCGACTCGATTTGGTAATTCTGCTAGCCAATTGCGAGCATTTCTTGACACTACCGGTGGGCTTTGGGCAAAAGGAACCCTTGCTCGACTCGTCGGTACCTCATTTACCAGCGCATCAACTCAACACGGTGGACTGGAATCTACGATTCTTTCGATGAACAATATTTTTTATCATTGGGGATCCATGATCATGCCGCTTGGTTACGTTAATAATTTTGTACGAAGGGAAAGTGGTAATCCTTACGGTGCTTCGTTGTATGCATCAAGCGCAAACACAGCACTGGACACACACTTACAAGCTGCTCGACTACAGGGTGAACGCCTCGCGGTTGTCACTCGAGCAATCATGTCAACTACTAAACGGTAAGGTACTAATAGGTGAGGGAATGGCACAAATACACATTGTTGCAATTGGCGGAAGCACACGATCAGATTCCTCGACTGAGTTAGCGCTGCGCATAGCCGGTAGGGCCGCGGAGCGCAAGGGTGCACAAGTGACCTACGTAACCGGCGCGGATCTGATCCTGCCCATGTACGACCTAAACGAATCCGCCCGACACCCGGTTGCTAGTGGCTTTGTTGAAAGTGTTCGTCAGGCTGACGGCCTGATTTTGGCAAGTCCCGGGTACCACGGCGGTATGAGTGGTTTATTCAAGAACTCCATCGACTACCTGGAAGACTTACGAGAGGACGATCGCCCGTATCTACACGGACGCGGTGTTGGTTGTATCTCTACCGCGTATGGTTGGCAAGCTGCCGTGGCTACCTTGCAGCAATTGCGTCAGATCACACATGCGCTACGCGGGTGGCCAACGCCTATGGGAGCGGCCATTAATTCCCTAGTTTCTCAGTTCGATAGCGACGGCGGATGCACTGACGAATCTGCGGCAGCAACACTGGAAATGATTGGCCAACAAGTAGTGGAGTTTGCGCAAAAGCACAGATAGGTTTCCCAGTAGGCTGACCGGGTGTCTTCGGCTATCGGTGAAAATCAAGATGCGATCGCACTTCGCACTTCGCGCCCGCAATCGCTGATCTTCACTATTTACGGTGCCTACAGCAGGTCCCTTGGGGGTTGGATTGCGGTCGCAACCTTACTTAAGCTGCTGCGAGAAATGGATATTGAAGGCAATGCGGTCCGCAGTGCACTTTCCCGACTAAAGCGACGCGGTGTCTTGATTTCCGAATCCCGTGATGGTTCCGCCGGGTACGCATTAAGTGAGACCGCGCGCAAAGCCTTTGACACCGGGGACGCGCGGGTCCTAGAGCGACGACACCCCGATGAGCAAACCCGTTGGATTCTCGTTGCGTTTTCCATCCCCGAGAAATCCAGGGACCTGCGCTACCGACTTCGGTCGCGTCTAACTGGCGTTGGTTTTGGCCAGGTAACAGGTGGCCTGTGGATCGCGCCCGCGTCGCTAAGAGCAGATGCGCAATTAGCCATTGATTCATTGGGGATCGGTCAATACGTCCACCTGTTTGAAGGCGACCACCTCGATGCAAATTCCTCTAGTTCAGGTTCAGTGGACATGTGGTGGGATCTTCCAGCAATTGAAGAAAAATATGAACAATTCATTCGAGCTTTTTCTCAATTGCGTCTAACATTTGAGTCCGGTAAAGAAACTGTTACCCCCGAAAATGCATTTCGCAATTACACTCAAATTCTCACCGCTTGGAGACCATTGCCCTATTTGGATCCAGGACTCCCAAGTTCGCATTTGCCTGTTTCTTGGAACGGAACGATCGCAACTCAACTGTTTTTCTATTTCCATGACTTGCTAAGCCCGCCGGCGCAGCTGCATGTTCGAAACAGCACCGATACAACCTTTCAACACAAAAAACTTTCTCACTAAAACTACTTTGCGATCTTGGCAACCATTGCGCCACTAGCTCCACCAACACCGCCGCCCGGCCACGTACCCGCCCCACATATAAATAAGTTCTTGACTGGAGTGCGGTGACGACCCCAACCCGGTACCGGCCGAAGGAAGAAAAATTGCGCTGGGTGGTGGCTTCCTCCGAGTGAATCACCCTGAATCAAATTGGCGTTGTATCGCTGCAGATCCGTTGGGCTTAACACGGCTTGCCCAATTATTTTTTCCCTGATTCCAGGTGCGTATCTATCCAATAAATCAATTACATGTTCGGCATAATCACCCGCGGCTTCATCCCATGTCTGCCCACTAGCAAGTTCAAGTGGCAACATGCGAACCTGCACCCACAGTGTGTGCTTACCTTCTGGCGCTCTGGTCGGATCGGTCACGGTTGGTTGACCCACAACTAGTGTCGGGTGCTCGGGTAATTCACCCGCTGCAGCACTCGTATAGGTCCGCGCCATGTCATCAACATACGGGCCGATATGAACGTAGTTAAATGTTCGTGCCTGCTCTGCAGTCCATTCCGGCAGGTCATTAAGTGCAAGGTGAATCATCATGGTGGCCAGTCCAGGACGGAATTTCTCAACCCGTTGCACCACTTCTTTTTTAGCAATGTGTTCGGGTAAAAGTTGTGGCATCAATCGAGGATTCACATTGCTGATCACCGAGGATTTCGCGCGATAGGTGCGTCCGTCTTCGGTCACAACGCCGGTCGCTCGATTTCCTTCAGTGGTGATGTTCACAACTTTTGAATCACAGCGAACCTCGCCACCATTTTCCTCAATTACAGCGACCAATGCATTAATCAAAGTAACGGCGCCACCTTCACCGATCACCATGCCAAATAATTGCCCGCCAATGGTTTCCAGATACGAAAATAGTGCTCCGCCGGAAATATCGGGAGCAAAATCCAGGTGCATCCCCCATGTAGCCATGAGCGCTTTTGTTTTTGGGGATTGAAAGTTTTCGTCGGTGAATACGCGCGTGGATGACAGTGCCAGTTTCGCCATTTGATAAACGCCATCAATTCCCAGCGCCTTACGAGCTTTCCACATTGTCTTGACCGCTGAAACACTTGGCATGTCTGAGCCAAGGATTCCGAAAATGAATGGCGCCCAATCATTGAGCTGCTCTGTGAGTCGCTCCCAGGCCGGGATGTCCATTGGCGCTACCAAAGCCAAGTTTGCTTTCGTTGCCTCTGCATCAGACTCCACACCGATCATGGTTCCGTCAGGGAAGACCGAACAAAATGGTTTGGCCGAGGGCACGAGGGCGAATCCATGTTTTGTCAGTGCCGGACCAATGGCAGCCATCACTGGGCCTCCAGCAAAAAGCCCCAGATTCATCGCAAATAAATCGTGCCTAAATCCGGGAAGAGTTATTTCCTCGGTTCGAACCGCACCCCCTGGGTGGGATTGGGCCTCAAGAACCAGCACTTTCTTGCCCTTAGTCGCTAGCAATGCCGCAGCGCTAAGTCCATTAACCCCTGCTCCGACCACAATGACATCAAAATCCTGGGAGTTTTCGGTCATAGTTCCTCAAATCTCAATCATTCATTTATGTGACGGCCGCCATCATTCCGCTATACGATCCGTTGTGCAATGCTAACGCCCTAATCAACGCAAATTCTTTAAGCTACCTAACACCTCTAGGAGAGCATTAATGTCCAAGGAGTACGACGCAATCATTATTGGCAGCGGCATCAATGCTCTCGTTGCCGGCGCCTTACTCGCAAAAAAGAACTGGTCGGTGCTTATCTGCGAGCGCGCAAATCACATTGGTGGAGCGATCTATACCAGCTCGGATACCTTTGACGGCTTCACCGTGGAGCTTCTTTCCAGTTGGCACCCACTCTTTGTCGGTGGTCCCGCCTACGGCGAACTCGCCGCCGATCTTGCGGCGCG
>JBDNFH010000062.1:0-2913 GCA_041689915.1 Candidatus Nanopelagicales bacterium
AGTTACAACTTCAATAGCCGTCGTGTCTTGGTACAAAATTCCAATGCGGTCATCGGTTGCATAAGTCGTCGGCAAAGAACTATTGGCTACCAAGTCATGGACTAGTGGGCGTCGTTGCTTCTCCGAGTCGTAATGCACTCCATTTCCATAGGGTATAAGACCAAGTCCACCAAATGCCGGTTGCAATTCTTTGCCATAAGAATCTGTTGGGCCGCCGACATGCCAGCAAATGGAACCGGCGCTCACTCCGGCGAGAACGGTTCCATCAATCCACGCTTGGCGAAGCGATGCATCAAGGTTGTGTGCTTTCCAAATCGCGAGCAGGTTGACAACGCTTCCACCACCAACCCAGATCGCATCACTTTTGCTAATGATTTCTTCCGGGACATGATTGGGCATTGGGAAAAGTGCAAGGTGATCAACAATGCATGGCAACTCACTCAGAGCGCTGTACATGAGCGAGAGGTAGCTAGGGTCATCACCTGATGCCGTCATGATCAAGGTTACGCGTGGTCTTTCAATCCCGGTCAACTCCAAAGCCCGCTTGATCAGCCCACCCGGACGGTAACCGCCTGAATCTCCTCTCGGGAGAAATCCACCGCTGGTTGCCAAAATATGTCCGGTCACAATTTTCCTTCACTATTTCTGGGGAGTTTTCACAATGATTGTGGTCAGCATGTCGACCGCTGCGGGTACCTGTTCGCGATCCATGCGACCTTCAATTACCAGTGTTGCGATTCCGTGCACGGCAGCAAGGAGTACTGACTCCAGAAGATGTGAATCGGCTTCGGCAAAGCCGTATTCCTTTTGAAGATGCGTGAGCACGGAGAGAATTGAACCTTCAATGTATTCGGGACGGTGTGGGGCTTTTAGCCCAGAGAACATTACCTGGAATAAATGAGGATGATCAACCGCGAAGGATATGTACGCATTGGCTGCGTGGCGCATAAGTTTAAGTGGGTCGCACTGGCCGGCTTCTCCAGAAACTTGATTGAGAATAAAACTGTCGAGTTGAACGAATCCACGTTCACTGACGGCTTCCATGAGTGCTTCTTTGTCGGCAAAATGATGGTAGGCAGCACTGGGGCTGACACCAACGGCTGCTGCAACTGCTCGAAGTGAAACATGATCAGCACCGACAGCATTGATACTGGTGATTGCTTGCTCAATCAAGGCCACCTGCAAATCACCGTGGTGATACGGGCGTTTGGTGCCTTCGTCCATAGCCCCAGTCTAGTCAAGACTGGAATTGAGTACAGGTGGTGAAAGGCTGCAGGAATCCTGGTTGATTAACCGCACATTCAAGGCCCACAACATGAACAGGATCGAGACAACGGCTAGGAATGGTTGAATCGGTGCAAACCATGAAATCGCGCCACTTGAACCAAGGGCGAGTAGGACCAATTTGTTGCACACGGGGCAGCCAACTGCGAAGAAGGAAATAAATCCACCGAGTGTGCCGATTCGAAGTGATTTGTCAGTGCTTTCAACAGATATTTCGTCAGCATCCACAGACTCGCGCACGTAGGTGGCAATCAGTAGCCCTCCGAGAATCGCACTAATCACAACAGTTGGGTAAGACCACCAGGTTGGCTCAATTGCGCGACCAAAGATTGGGTTAGGAATTACCGCGGTGGGCAGAGCGATCAAGAATCCAATTCCAAGCCCAGATAACACTGCGGCGTACCAGCGACGTGGGGTCCACTGCGACATTGCCCTACGCCAAATTTTGGGGCTAATTTTCAAGCCCGACACGGTCAACACCCTTGGAGGCTACCCCACCGCATCCCGGCTAAACAAGTATCTATGGGGATATCGGGTTTTTACATCGAGTCAGGATGAACATGCCCGCACTACACGGTCAGCCGTCATGATTTGGCACGGTCATGGGTACCGGCGCAACTTCAAGTCTTCTCTATCTCACCTCTGACCGAAAAGCGGCCCGCAAGCCCACGATCTTTGTTCGTGTCAACCATCATCCGCCATTGCAATGACCGCTAGAAACCACCTTGCCATTTTTGGTCTGATTTTGGGTGATCGTTTACATCTGGTGGGCCGTCTTTGCTGAAATTGATTTACGCAGGGCAAGAAAATAGAGGATGTCCCGAGTTCCGTGGAACTTGAGGTGGTGGTCCCCCTGCTCAACTCCTGCCTTGCGGTAGGTGTTGGGCGTCCGCCGTGAACGTTTGTGAGAGTTGCTACAAGCCCTATTCCAGATTCCTGTGACGCGATGGAACTGGGATGTCAACAGCCGGGGTGGCGGGTGTGAGAGTGGAGGGTGCCATGGTGCGCTGGGTCTCCATCCCGTACTTGGGTCATGAATGCTTCGAGGTTGATCCGATGCCCGGAGATCCACGTGCCGAGTGTCTTCATCGTCGTTTGGAGGGTTTCCGGGTCGACGGTGTAAGGGTCTGTGTTTAGCTCGACCAGGTCGGCGTACTTGCCAACTTCGATCGATCCGATCTCGTGCTCTCGCTTCTGTTGCCATGCGGCATCGATCGTGTGTGCCGCTAGCGCCTCGGTGAGTGTGAGAGCCTGCTCGGGCGCATGCACCTTCCCGGAGGCGCTGCGCCGAGTCACGGCGTTCTGCATGTTCAACCAGGGAAGGGGTGGGGACATGTAGCCGTCGTTGTGCAGCGTTGGCCGCAGGCCACTGTCGTGGGCGTCCCGATACGGCTGCCAGCGGGCACCGAAAGTTGAGTCGAACAGGACGCCGTCATACAGATCACCCCAGTACAGAGACTGGAAAGGAGACATGGACACCGTGAGACCGAGACCGCCAGCCCGAATGCACTGATCCCGACTCGGGATCGAGAAGTGTTCCATCCGCCAGCGGTGATCGTCCTCGATCAGACCGTTCCGCGTGAGGGCCTGCTCGTATCCGTCCAAGACGACATCAATTCCCGCATCCCC
>JBDNFH010000063.1:0-1242 GCA_041689915.1 Candidatus Nanopelagicales bacterium
GCATCGAATACTTCTAATGGAAATGCGAGTCGATTTTCTACTGATCCGCCAAATGAATCGGTGCGCTTATTCGTCACCGGGGAAAGGAAACTTGCCAGCAAGGTCCCATGCGAGGCCTGAATTTCCAGCAGATCAAAATCAGCTTCGACAGCTCGTATTGTTGCCTGCACGAATTCACTAATCACCGTGTCCATCTGCGTCCGAGTCATCTCCCTCGGTACCTGACTTGTTCGGCTGAACGCAACAGGGGATGCACCAATTGTTTCCCAGCCACCCGAGTCCAACGGCACGTCACGACCTTCCCTCATCACCTTTGTGGACGCTTTCGCACCGGCATGGCCAATCTGAATACCAATTTTTGATTCAGTCGTGTGCACAAACTTCACGATCCCATGCCACGCATCACGCTGGGCGTCATTCCAGATCCCGGTGCAACCTGGGGTTGTCCGACCATCAGGCGAGACCGCCGCGAACTCGGTGAGAATCAGACCGGCTCCGCCAAGGGCTCGCGCACCCAGATGAACCAAGTGGAATTCATTGGGGAGTCCATCTTGGGCACTGTAAGTCAGCATGGGTGCCACAACAACTCGATTGGGTAGCACCAACTCGCGCATTTGAAACGGAAGAAACATCGGTGGACGTGCGGTTGTTCCCACTGGTACGCGTCCGGATTTCACTTCACTCTCAAGAAGCCAATTGTCAACCGACGTGATGAAACTCGGGTCACGTTCCATCAGGTTGTCATAGGTAATCCGACGACTGCGCGTCATGAGATTAAAGGCAAACTGGATCGGTTCCGCTCTGGTGTACTGGCCGATCTGTTCAAACCATTCCAGACTCGCCTGCGCCGAGCGCTGCGTACTCTTGATTACCGGGAGTCGCTCGGTATTGAACGCAGCAAGTGCACGGGCTAAATCAGGTTCTTCACCGATACAAGCGGCCAAACTCAGTGCGTCTTCCATTGCCAGCTTCGTGCCCGATCCAATACTGAAGTGAGCAGTGTGGGCCGAGTCACCCAATAGGACAAGGTTTTTGTAGACCAAAGATTGGTTGCGAATTGTGCGAAATGCAATCCATTTACTGTTATTTGCAATCAACTCATTGCCATCAAGGACATCGGCAAATATTTCTCGGAGTCGCGCAATACTTTCTTCGTCACTGACTCCCGGTGGGAGTGAGTTCGGATCAACAGCATCGAATCCACCGTTACGCCAGACATCTTCGTGCATCTCAACAATGAAA
>JBDNFH010000064.1:0-5865 GCA_041689915.1 Candidatus Nanopelagicales bacterium
ACTGTTGAGTAGCTAGCAATGTGAAAACGAGTAGACTGTTGGGCAACGGTGTAGAGTGTAGTGTATGATAATGTACTGTTACTTTACGAGTGTTGCCAACAAATTAATGAGGGCTTTGCATGCATGTATGTGTGGATGAATGATTGATAAGATAATGAGATGATGAATAATTCGTGTGTGCTCAGTCACTGGCATCCACAGATATATGTGTGTGTTACCGTTGTGTGATACCGGTGTCTAATATATGTACACGAGCCTACGTAAGTGCTAGTCTTCATACTACTATCATATACGCCTATAGTTGGTAGTAAGATGCATGGCATATACGTATACGTGATAATGCACGCCTAATACTTATACTAACAGACAGGTGCAGATTTAGTAGTAAGGCGCATACGCATATCAACACACCCTCTTAGACACTGGTTCATGGCGAAAGCGCAGAATAGTAGTTGTTTTTGTCAGAGTACGTGTGTGTGATGAGTGCAAGCACACACGTATGGGCTAGGTGCTCAGATGGCTTGTCTGTGACATAGACATTGCGCATGCTCTTGTGGTGGTGGACAGGGTGGTTCTTCGTGAAGTAGTCCGCGAGGTTCTCCGAGCCTGGCTCCCACTTGATGACGAAAGCGTCCAGGTCGACCTGGTCTCTGATCCAGTGGTACCGCATGTTGATCGACTTCGACTGCTTCTGCTTGACAGCGCGATTGGCAATGCCCACCGCACAGGCGTTGTCGCAGATGATGAGGGTGGCTTGCTGGGGGTGGCCAAGGTCGATGAGGGTCTGACTGGCACTCGTTGCCTCCCGCCCAACCAGGAATAAGGCCGCATACTCAGCCTCAGTCGCTGATGCCACTACCGTGTTGATGATGCAGCTGAGGTAGTCAATGGCGCCGTTGACCCCATGTACAGGATCGATGGCGCCCAGAAATAGGATGCCGCCCGCACGGGAGCGAGAGTGCGCTTCACTAAGGTACGATGCGTCACTGTGGCAGCGGAGTTGCATGTCGCTGGCTCGGATGATGATGCTTGCGTTCGGGAAGCGGGATGCATACTGCAAGATGCGGTCGGCCTGTGTGGCGATGTCTGCAGTGGGTGCAGCCTGTTTGGACGCTAGCTTGTTGATGGCGCACAGCATGGTCGGGTCCACAGCGCGCGCGTAGAACAGAAACACGCCTACGATCTGTTGGATGCGTGTCTTGGTCGCTGCGTCTGCTGGGGTGTCGTCGTCCACCTCGTCATATTGCACCTTCGCACCGTACTCCGGCGGCACGTAGATGGCAGGTGAGTTGGCGCCCGTAGCCGTTTCCATGTTGAATCGCACGAGCGCCTTTGCAACGTAGCCGGGCATGGATAGCTGTATGGTGTGGGCGGCGCGGTCGTGATAGATGGTAATTCCGACATACTTTTGAGTGAGTGCACGGTCTTCAGTGATCTCATATAGCTTGCGCAGGGTGGCAAGGAAGTGCTCGAGGTCCTCCTCCTTGGTGTACTTAATTCCAAAGTCATCCACTACCAGAGTAAATGCAATGTCTCTGGTGTTGTGGCGGAACAGGCTGGGAGTATTTTTGCACTGAAGGTAGCCATCCGCCTTGAGGTGCTTCACGAGGCGGTCCTGCGCCTGCCTGCCCGCCTGGGGTAAGCCGTAAATGCTCTTGGCAATCTTCATGTACACAGCGCCGTTGTGAGCAAACTGTGCGAGGTCGTACTTCTCCTGTACGTCGGCTGGTATGTGGTCCAGCGCGATGCGCATGTACTCCACTGCAGCGTTACCGTGCTTGTCCAACAGGGGCGTGCCTAGGTAGTAGTCCTTGATGTCGGCTGTAGCGAATTTTCCGCCCTCGGTGGACACAACGCTGTTGAGTAGTAGCTTGAGTGTCTGCATCGACGCTGTGTATGCTGCAGTGTCGCCGTCAAAGTCGACCTGGTCACCTCCAATGGTGCCTCTGACGCGGTACACGAGTTCGCCGTTCTTGATTTTCGTGCGGCAGCGGGGGTTGTAGTACGCGATCTTCCTGGCCTTAGGGATGTCGCTCAGGTGCACCCAGCTGCCAGTCTGCGACTCGATGAGGCGACTGATTTCCTGGCCTGCAGCGTTCTCCCACAGCGCGCCATTCGGCCCCGCCTTGGCCCGGTGGTAGACGAGCTTGTTGCCGTCTTCGTCGAGGTCCACCGCGGTGTTGGCGTACGCACATTGCGCCTTCCAGAGCTGATCGGCCGCATCACGGGCTGATTGTTGCCTGCGTTTTCTCCACTTGGGTTTTCTGACTGTTGGGGCTGCTCGGCGGCCGCGGCCGCCCTTTGCGTCACCGTTGAACCGTTGTACGATCATGTTGGCCTCTTCAAATGTACGACTGCGGGTGCGATAGCCGTTACCTTGTCCTTGGGCTGGTTTTTTGTGCTTACGCTGCTTACCCCTGCGCTGCTGCACTCGCGCACTTGGAGATGCTGCTGCCTGAATATTCGAAGCACTTGGTGGGGATGATGCTGCCGGAGTATTGGGAGCAGTAGGTACTGTCTGAGCAGTTCGCGGCGCTCGCGAAATTGGTGGAGCGGGTGTTACTGCAACCAGGGGCGCAGATGTGACTGCATGCCTCTCCACTCTCACCCTCTGAGGTGCCGCAGCCGGCTCTACGCTGCTGGCCACCCTCTGAGGTGCCGCAGCCGTATCCACGCTGCTGGCTGGCTCTACAGCCACCCTCTGAGGTGCCGCAGCCGTCTCCACGCTGCTGGCTGGCTCTACAGCCACCCTCTGAGGTGCCGCAGCCGTCTCCACACTGCTGGCTGGCTCTACAGCCACCCTCTGAGGTGCCGCAGCGGTCTCCACGCTGCTGGCTGGCTCCACAGCCACCCTCTGAGGTGGGGCGGGCGTGGAGACCACTGGAGGTAGAGTTTGGATAGGGTGCTGAATAGCGGGGGCACCTTGGGCTGTTTCATGCGTCTGTTGATGCGCGCGCACGATGGTCGTGAGTGTGCTGGTTAGCTGCTTGAGGCTGGTCTCGGCACGTGTGAACGCTTGGACTGTCTTCTTGGTCAGATCGTTGGGATGGATTGCAGTGATAGCACGCTCCAGCTGGTTGACTACACCAGTGAGGCGCGCATCCGAACACGTGGACTCAGTCTCCAGTGAGTGGAAGTGCCAGGACAGGGTGTCGGTGATGCGCAAGCTGCGTGTAGCACTCACATACACAGTGGCTGAGCGGTATCCATCCATGGCTGGGCCCACATAGTATCCGTCGAGGCCGTGCGGGGCCCAGGTGGTCCGCGTTTTGTCGTGGATCACTACGCGAGTGCCTGGTGGGCCGATGGGGTGCCTGTTGAAGTCGTACGGGCGCCCGAACATGTCCTCCCATGCAGTGACGTGAGCATTAGGTGAGTCACGCATGAGGTTGAGAGTGATCTCTGCCTGGGCGAAGAGGTGCTTGACCGCCGTCATGGGGAAGTCAGGGTGTGCATTGGCCATTGTCGCGATCAGGTGGTTCTTCGCAGTGCGAATGCCTCGCTCTGCCTTGTTGCGACGATGACAGTTTGGCGGCACGATGTCGAGAGTGAGATTCTCCTCCTTGGCCATATCTCTGAAGTCGTCCGATATCTCGTTGTCCATGCGCACAGTGCGCGGGTGCACGCCATGCTCACGGAAGAACGCCAGGCCAGCTTTGAAGGCATCCAGCAGAGGGCCTTTTAAGCGGCGGTCAACCAGCTCAAAATGGATGTAATTTTTCTTGCTGGTGTACATGAGCATGACGTACTTGTCGTGAAGCTGCCCAGTCAAGTCGATGTGGATCCGCTCCCTCTCATCCTCTTCTCTGGTGTTGGTGGCCGCAGTGTTGGGTGCTCTGGTGCTGCGGCGCGAGTTGCGCTTCTCGGGGTCCGTCGATCTGATGCCCTGGCGCGTCAGGTCCAGGTGTCCTTTGGCAGAGGCTACACTGTGCAGGACTTTGCTGTATTTGAGCAGCGTAGCGTGTGTGATCTCCGGGATGACGAGGCGGCCTGACTTGACTATGCGGAGGAATGTTGACGGTGCTGGGCATCCAAAGCTCTCAGCCCAGTATCGCACCAGCTCTTGCATGGTGTGCACAGGTACCTCGTGGGCAGCACATGCACTGAGGCTAACGGTGACCTGCTTAGTTATGTCAGCGAGCCAGAGCTTGGTGGTTGGGCATCGAGTACCTCGCAAAAGGATTTGGCCGTCGCATTTCTTGGAAATGTACATGTGCGATGACTCGAACACGGCTCGAGCGTCCATGGCATCGACGATTTGACCGACCGACACGAGGGAGCCGGTGAGCTCCTTGAACAAGAACACTGGTAGCCGTTCGGAATTCTCAAGAATAAAGTACCCGGTAGCATACGGCCGGATGATTTGGCCGTTAGCGATTCGTACTGATATCTTTTCTCTTTCCTCCAATTGTCGTACATCCATGACGGCTGTGCGATCGTTCATGCATACATACGTGCCGGTAGCGCCGCTGTCGATGATTGCTGGTATTGGTGGGGGGGGTGGTAAACTAGCTTGTGCAAGTGGGTTGGAATAATAATTATCATGTTTAGTTAAGTTAGATACACACGCATTATGGCTAATGGTGGTATGGCTATCCTGACTGGGTTTGACAAAGTAACTCGCACTTGTGCTTGCTGGGTCGACCTCCCCTGCATCCTATTTGGGGGTCGCCAAGGCTTTGCACCCGTTGCACTCGCCCTGACCGTGGGTGTCATTGAACTGATGGATGGGGCAGAAGTGGGGACGCATCTTGCTCTCCGAGGGGTGTGCACCAGCGAACTTGACGGCACAGACGGCGGCCTCCATGTGCTTGGTCATGACTTCCTTTTGCAGTGGCGACAGCGCTGCGGATGTCTTGAATTGCGCAGTGAGGTAGGCGAGATACTCATCGATCTTGGAGGTGCTGCCGCTGGGCCTGACACTGGGAGGGGGGTGCGTGGCCTTGCTGGCATAATGCTGCGTGGCCATGGTCTGCGGGAAGAGCTCACCACCTTGCGCACGCGTGGACTTCTCCAGATCGGTCATGTGCTTCAGCAGCCCTGCGCCTGTGGCCGGGTGGTCAACAGTACATGCCGCGTTGTACGCAGTGTACGCGATCTGGAGCTGGTTGTTGATGGGGCAGTGCTCGTTGAAGATGGTGCGAATGCGTCTGAGGAGGTCTGCGGGGGGGAGCACGTAGCCTGTGCGTTTGAGCTCGATAATGAGCAGCAGGAAGCGCGACTCAAGGGCTCTAAGCGGGGAGATATCAGTGAGACAGATGGCCTCGCTGGTGAGGAGGTCTATGGTCTTCACTTGGCTGCCCTCGTTGGTTTGGGCAATCTCGGCGCGTAGAATGGTCGTGATGTGGTACACCTTGAGCTTGTGCAGCTTCAGGGAGCCCCCGCACTTGGTGATGCAGTCCATGTAGACGTCTGGTAGCGTGGCCTTAAGGTGGGCGAGGAGGGCCATCTTGAGCTCACGAGTCTGATCAATCTCTCGCTGGTATTTTTTGGCGATGAGAGGGATCATTCCAGCCTCCTCGGGGGGGTCAGTGAGGGGGTCCTTCGCGGGCTCCACTGCTTCGTCAAGGCCCACTGCTGCGAACTCCGCCTTCTTGACCAGAAGGTGCGCATATCCGCGGAGGTGCGCTTCTCCAATGATGTCCGCCCAGATGGCTGATGGTTCCGTGAGGGTGCCATCGAAAGTGATGCTGTTTTTGTCTGATGATGACATGTTTGTTGGCAACTGTTGAGTAGCTAGCAATGTGAAAACGAGTAGACTGTTGGGCAACGGTGTAGAGTGTAGTGTATGATAATGTACTGTTACTTTACGAGTGTTGCCAACAAATTAATGAGGGCTTTGCATGCATGTATGTGTGGATGAAT
>JBDNFH010000065.1:0-7212 GCA_041689915.1 Candidatus Nanopelagicales bacterium
TCAGCCGCCAGAAAAAGAGTCGGAACGGCAGTGGCCAGAAGCAACTCAATGATTCGGGGTTTGGTCACCCAAAAATAGGGCGCGAGGCGGTCGCGTACTCGGAGATTGCTCACCCGTTAAACATAGTCAATAGCGCGCGTGGCGGCCCGGTGGGCACTGGGCGCATTCATAGCCCTCGAAAGTTAAGCACACTCACCAATAGACTTCACACATGACACTTTCGCAGCAGATCCCGATCAAACTGGACCCAACACTTGCGTGGGATGCTGACGATCAAAAGACTATTGACTATCTACGAGCCCTCGCCGCCGACGCGGTACAAAAGGTCGGAAACGGACATCCCGGAACGGCCATGAGTCTGGCACCCGCTGCCTATCTACTTTTCAACAAGATCATGACCCATGACCCCAAGGACCCTCGCTGGCTTGGTCGTGATCGCTTTGTACTTTCAGCCGGGCACTCCAGCCTGACGCTGTACTCGCAACTTTTTTTATGTGGTTATGGCTTGACCATGAACGACTTGAAGTCGTTTCGCACTCACGGGAGCCTGACTCCAGGTCACCCCGAGTTTGGTCACACGGTGGGCGTTGAAACGACCACCGGGCCACTCGGTCAGGGCGTTGCGACGGCCGTTGGCATGGCCATGTCAGAGCGCTACGAGGCTGGACTGTTCCCCGGTGCACCGTTCGCCCACCGAGTGTGGGTGATTGTCTCAGACGGTGATCTACAAGAAGGAGTCTCAGGCGAGGCTTCCTCGCTCGCCGGAACCCAGAGGTTGGGGCACCTCAATGTGATCTGGGACGACAACCGAATTTCCATCGAAGGGGACACTGAAGTTGCTTTCACTGAAAATGTTGCGCAGCGCTACCGAGCCTACGGTTGGGATATCCACGAAGTTGACATGCTTGCCGACGGTGATGTTGATATCCCGGCGCTGCATGCCGCGCTAGTTGCCGCGGCAAATAACACAGATGCACCAAGTTTCATCCGGATGCGCACCACAATTGCTTGGCCAGCACCACATGCACGTGGCACTGCCAAGGCACATGGATCAGCGCTAGGCATCGAGGAAGTTGCCGCAATCAAAGGCGAACTCGGACTCAATCCGGAAGAGAGTTTTGCCTTTGATCCCGCTCTGGTGGATCGAGTTAGAACCGCTCTAGGTCAGCGAACCGCTGATGCACGCAAGACATGGGACGCGGACTATTCAACCTGGCGCAGTGAGCAAGTCGAGGCAGCCGCACTACTTGATCGTCTACTTTCAAAGGAACTACCCGCAGATTTTGACTCGGACCTACCAACCTATTCCATTGGTGGAGCAACCTCAACGCGAAAAGCATCAGGGCAAATGATTAATGCTCTCGCCGCAAAACTTCCCGAGATGTGGGGTGGGTCAGCGGACCTCGCCGAGTCAAATAACACCTGGATCGATGGCTCACCAAGTTTCCTCCCATATATTGGTGAGAACACCTCGCCCCATGGGCGCAATATCCACTTCGGGATTCGCGAACATGCAATGGGTGCTGCGCTCAACGGGATCGCACTTGACGGATTAACCCGCCCATTCGGTGGAACTTTCCTAATCTTTAGCGACTACATGCGCGCTTCAGTTAGACTCGCAGCCTTGATGCAAACCGATGTCACCTACGTCTGGTCCCACGACTCAATAGGTCTGGGCGAAGATGGACCAACCCACCAACCCGTTGAACACCTGTGGTCACTTCGAGGGATCCCTGGGCTAAGTGTTGTACGACCAGCCGATGCCAATGAAACCGCAGCAGCCTGGGTGGAAAATCTCAAGCGTCGCATTCCCGTTGGATTAATCCTCTCTCGTCAAGATCTGCCACATCTTGACAACGAATATGCGCAGATTGCATCGGGGGTTGCCAACGGCGGATACGTGCTCGCGCGTGATCCTGATCCGAAAGTTCTCATAATTGCAACGGGTTCTGAAGTTAGCGTTGCACTCACGGCCAAGGAAACTCTTAATTCCCAAGGAGTGGCGGTCCAAGTGGTTTCAATGCCCTGCGTTGAGTGGTTTGATCAGCAGCCGCAGGCTTATCAAGATGAAGTTTTACCCCCGAGAATCACGGCCCGGGTAGCAGTTGAAGCTGGCGCAACCTTTGGCTGGTACCGATTCGTGGGAACACAAGGCGAAGTAGTGGGACTAGACCACTTTGGAGCAAGTGCCAGTGCCTCGGTGCTCTTCGAAGAATATGGAATCACCCCTGCAGCCGTTGCACAAGCAGCCCTAAAATCCATGAGTAATTAGTAGCTATTTAATGACTGGGAGTGATCATGAACGCAATACTTGAAAGCCTGACAAAAGCAGGTGTCAGTATTTGGCTCGACGACCTGACTCGAACCCGCATTACGAGCGGAAACCTCAAAGAACTGATTGACACCATGAGTGTTCGCGGTGTTACGACAAATCCGTCTATCTTTGACGGAGCAATTGCGGGTAGCGCCGACGCATACGCTGCCCAAATTGCAGCCCTTGCCCAAGGCGGTAGCAACGCCGAGCATGCGGTTCGCCTGATGACTTCAGACGACGTTCGAAGTGCCTGCGATATTTTCGCTGGAGTTTTCAAAGAATCCGGTGGCACCGACGGGCGCGTGTCAATCGAAGTTGACCCGCGGCTAGCGCGCAACACGCAGGCGAGCATCACCGAAGCACAGGAACTGTGGGATCTCGTTGACCGCGAGAATCTACTGATCAAAATCCCGGGAACCCTTGAAGGGCTACCCGCAATTACCGAGGTGATCGGTCGCGGCATTAGCGTGAACGTCACCTTGATTTTTTCGGTCGAGCGTTACCTACAGGTCATGGATGCCTACATGTCAGGCCTGGAGCTAGCAATTTCACGCGGTCACACAATTTCCAACATTGAATCCGTTGCCTCATTCTTTGTTAGCCGGGTTGATTCCGCGGTTGATTCGCTACTAAAAGTACAGGGAAGTGACAGCGCAACTGCGCTAATGGGCCAAGCGGCAATCACCAATGCGCGCCTTGCCTGGCAGGCCTTTGTTGACGTTCTGGCAAGTGATCGTTGGCAGGCATTGGTGGGCGCCAATCCTCAGCGACCCCTGTGGGCTTCAACCGGGGTAAAGGATCCGGCATATTCGGATACGCGTTACGTCATTGATCTCGTTGCTCCAGGGTGTGTGAACACCATGCCGGAAAAAACACTCTTCGCTGTTGCAGATCACGGCGTCTTTATTGGAGACACAGTCACTGGCACGTCAGCTGCTTCGGCATCAATTTGGGGTGAACTTGCTGATCTAGGCATTGATGTCGCCACGGTGTGCAATGAACTTGAAGTTGAAGGCGTCGCAAAGTTTGAACAAGCGTGGATTGCACTGCTTGACACGGTCGCAAAGGCACTTGAGCGTGCCTGAAATCGAATACATCAATCCCTTACGAGATCCCGAAGATCAGCGACTCCCCCGAATTGCCGGGCCTTGTGCGCTCATCCTTTTCGGTGTAACCGGTGATCTCAGTCGCAAAAAAGTTATGCCTGCGATCTACGATCTTGCTAACCGTGGCTTACTACCACCAGGTTTTGCACTCGTGGGCTTTGCCCGACGCGACTGGGAAGACCAAGACTTTGCCCAGGTGGTACATGACGCGGTAAAGGAGCATGCACGGACGCCTTTCCGTGAGGAAACATGGAAACAATTAGCAGCCGGGATCCGTTTCGTTGACGGTGACCTCACCGATCCTTCGGCATATCACCGGATTGCTGAGGTCGTGACCGAACTGGACCAAACCATCGGCACACAGGGCAATCACGCTTTTTATCTGTCCATCCCACCGGGACTCTTCCCAGCGGTCTTGGAAAACCTAGAAAGTTCAGGGCTCGCTAAGAGCCCAACCCCGCAATCGTGGCGACGAGTTGTCATCGAAAAACCATTTGGTCACGACTTAGAAAGCGCTCAGGAACTCAATAAACTCGTCGACAGCGTCTTTCCTCCCGGCAGTATCTTTCGCATTGATCACTATCTGGGCAAGGAAACCGTTCAAAATATTTTGGCAGTTCGATTCGCAAATGCAATGTTTGAGCCGCTGTGGAATAACAACTACGTTGACAACGTTCAAATCACTATGGCCGAAGACATTGGTATTGGTGGGCGTGCCGGCTACTACGACGGAATTGGTGCCGCCCGTGACGTTATTCAAAACCACCTCCTCCAACTTTTGGCGCTCACTGCAATGGAGGAACCACTCTCTTTCAGTGCAGATGACGTTCGAGCAGAGAAAGAAAAAGCTTTGCGAGCCGTCTCGGTTCCCAAAGACATTGACGCACACACATCCCGTGGCCAGTATGAAGCCGGCTGGCAGGGTGGCACTCCCGTTATTGGCTTTCTTGAAGAGTTAGGTATTGCCGCAGACTCCACAACCGACACTTTCGCTGCAATGCGACTCAATGTTGACAACCGCCGGTGGGCCGGAGTGCCGTTCTACCTACGTACGGGTAAAAGACTCGGGCGCAGGGTCACCGAAGTCGCAATAATTTTTAAGCGAGCGCCACACTTGCCATTCACCTCTTCATCTGTTGAAGAGTTAAGTAATAACGCGTTGGTCTTTCGCATTCAGCCCGATGAAGGTGTCACGGTTCGCTTTGGGTCGAAGGTACCCGACACGAATTCAATTCAAGTCCGCGATGTCACGATGGACTTTCAATACGGTGACTCTTTTGTTGACACTAGCCCGGAAGCCTATGAACGGTTAATTCTCGATGTCCTACTTGGCGACCCACCCTTATTCCCACGCCATGAAGAAGTTGAACTGAGTTGGAAGATCCTTGATCCGATGTTGAAGTACTGGGAAACACTTGGAAAGCCAGAGCAGTACGCATCCGGTGGCTGGGGACCTGCATCATCCTATGAAATGATCGCCCGTGATGGACGTACCTGGAGGCGACCATGATCCGACTAGAAGACACCAGCGGCGGTGCTGTCGCTGCAGCGATCTCAGCTGAACGCCACCGGCAAGGCTCCCCAACAACGGGCATGGTGCTCACCATGTTGATCATCACTGATGAGGAATACCAATCTGATGCAACCTCAGGCGCAGTTTTCGCAGCACGCCAGCACCCCATGCGAATAGTGACGGTTATTCCGAGACCAGGCCGCGGCACTCACTCCCTCGACGCCGAGATTGCGGTCGGTGGCGATGACGGACCAGGGGAAGTTGCGGTACTGCGACTACGTGGAGAACTCGCCGAGCACGCAAGCTCGGTTGTTATCCCGCTGCTGCTCTCAGACACCCCGGTGGTTGCTTTTTGGCCGTGCAATGCCCCTGATATTCCCGCGGAGGACACAATTGGACGCCATGCCCAGCGACGGATCACCGATTCGGCTACCTGCCAGGACCCACTTGTTGGTTTACGCGAACGTGGCCGTGGCTACCGACCCGGTGACACTGACCTAACGTGGACCCGGCTCACCCCGTGGCGGTCAATCTTGGCGACTGCATTTGACCAACCCGTCGATCCAGTAACAGGTGGGAGCATCACCGCCGAACACAACAATCCCAGTGCGGCATTGCTATCCACCTGGCTTCAAGGCCGCCTGCACGTCCCCGTTGGAATCGAGTGGACTGACACTCCTGGGATTGCATCTGTGAAAATCTTTACCGAAAGTGGGGAAATCGCGATCACTCGCCCCGACGGTCTCACCGCAATCTTGTCCCGCAGCGGCGTCCCCGATGCTCTCATTTCACTGCCCAGGCGCGATCTGACCACGTTACTCAATGAGGACTTACGGCGACTTGATCCTGACGACGTTTACGGTTGGGTAATTCGCACCTATGCCGGAGAACACGCCGGAGAAAGTGTGTGATTCCCCAGGCCCTTTTCTGCGATGATTTGGTTAAAGCGTCACTAGAGACCCTAACGCAGAAACTAAGCAGCGCAGATCCAATGCGGCTACACCATGTTGTTCTCACCGGTGGCAGCGCGGGAACGTCAATAACGGATCAGCTGGCTGACGTGGCGCAAAGCCTCCCTGCGCATTCGTGGGCCAATACCCATTTGTGGTGGGGTGATGAAAGATTTGTGGAGTCCGATTCACCAGATCGCAATGACCTCAACATTGAAACCACCCTGGGTGACTATTTCATTGAGTCCAATATTCACCGAGTAGCCGCGGCCGATCAGATCCTCAGCGCACAAGAGTCCGCCGACGAGTACGCACGTGAACTCATGAGTTATGGATTTGATGGCCTCCCACCAAGATTCACGCTCGTGTACTTGGGCGTGGGTCCCGATGGCCATATTGCATCACTGTTCCCAGGCAGACCAGAGTTGGATTCACGCGCAGTCGCGCTGCCGGTAATGGATTCGCCTAAACCGCCACCCGTTCGGGTAACGCTGAGTTACCCAACACTCAATAATTCTGAATGCACCTTGTTACTGGTCGGTGGGGAAGGCAAACAAGATGTCCTCAAATTGATCATGAGTGCGGAAGGTTCCGTTGCCTTAACCCCAGCCCGCGGGGTTAAGGCGGCCAAACTTTACGCCCTGAGGGAACTGCTAGTTACCGTGTAACTTGTCAATTGCCTCTTGCAGGATTGCCGCGCCATCTTTATCTGAGCGTCGTTCTTTGACATAAGCCAAGTGGGTCTTATACGGCTCAATCTTTGGTGGCATGGGTGGGTTCTCTCTATCTGGTCCCGCTGGAAGTCCACACCGTGGGCAGTCCCACTCCTCTGGGACTTCAGCTTCGAGAGAAAAGCTTGGCTTTGATTCGTGGCCACGACTGCACCAGAACGACACGAAGAAACGGGGTGCCGCCTCGCCACGCTCGGCCTCACCCATGGGACCTGCACCAACGCGACTACCGCGAATTGCGCTTCCACCGGCCATTATTTACTCCTTTGAGAAATCATAATTTTTTTATTGAACGACTTGAGTGTGACTACGAAGATGTGATTAAGATCCGGTGCGGACGAGTAGGCCAACTGCGACAATTGAGGCTGCCCAAATCAGGCCGAGGCCAACTGTCAACCGATCCAGCTTCTTTTCCGCCACAGAGGACCCACCACCAGAGGAACTCACCCCACCGCCGAAAAGATCGGAGAGGCCGCCACCCTTGCCTCGGTGTAACAGGATAAGAACAATGAGCAGGACGCTGGTGATAATGAGAATCACCGCAAGCGCGATGGTCAGGGCATTAAGCATTACCGGGTCAGGACCTTTCGATTACGAA
>JBDNFH010000066.1:0-9434 GCA_041689915.1 Candidatus Nanopelagicales bacterium
CTCGGATGCCTCGGATGCCTCGGATGCCTCGGATGCCTCGGATGCCTCGGATGCCTCGGATGCCTCGGATGCCTCGGATGCCTCGGATGCCTCGGATGCCTCGGATGCCTCGGATGCCTCGGATGCCTCGGATGCCGCCCGGTGTTCGGTGGTCTTCTCCAGCTGGTAGACCCGTTGCTTGGTGATGCCGAGCACGCTGCCCACGTCGGGTGCGCTGTAGTTCTGTGCACGCAATTCTCGGATGACGGCGCGCCGCCGATCGGCGGCGCGCGCCTGGGCACGGCGGGCTTCCTCCTCGTCGCGTTCGGCGGCGATCCACTCGGCAATGGCGCGTTCTGGTCCCTTCACCTTCACGGTGACGGCGACCGTCTCGGGGGCGACGTTTAGCCACATCGCGGCGACGCCTTGCGCTTGGTAATCGACTTCGGCCAGATTGTGGGCTTGCCCGCCGGTGCCGAGTTCGGGGATCTCGAAGACCCACCAGCGGCCCTCGCGTTCTACCTCGACTGTGAACGTTCGTATGCTCATCGCTCCCACTCCCTTACTGCCATTCCCGCGGCAGGCTCGTTCCCGCTCTCTTGATCTGGTTCAGGACACCAGCGGAGATCTCACGGTGTCCGACCGGGACGGAGGCCTTCACGGATTCGTCCGGCAGTCCCCAAATCTCATGGCTTCCCTGCCCGTCGCGCAGACAAACCCAGCCGATGCTCTTTAAATACTTGAGAACGTCCTTCGTCTTCTGCGCCTTCACAAGACTAGTCTAGTCCCCCCTTTCCTGCAATAACAATGGGGGACTTGCCTTTCTTATTGGTTTCCGTTCCACTACTGGTCAGACCCCTAACAGCGCGCGCGGATAGGCGTGCTGGATCCTGATTCACCGGGGTGACCGGCCTGATCACCAGGCGGGGCTCGTCGAAGGTCAGGGCGGCCCCAGCCCTGCGGCTGGCAGTGCCACGATAGGCGCGTCGCTGTGCCGAAAACGAACGGTTCCGGCACAGCGAGCGCCGATCGAGGGAGTTTTCTTTCCCGTCGGTCTACTGGATCCCCGATAAGTGGCCTACCTTGCATTTGGTCGTTCGTTCCCGAGTACTGGGCCTTGTCTCCCGTGGGTTCAGACAAACTGAAGTCTTTTCAGCGGGAACCCAAGGGGTGGTTAGCAAGTTGCGTTGCTGCCCACGCTTTGGTTATGAGGTCAATGATCGCGAATCCGACTGCCGCTGCCATCAGCTTCAGTCGTGGAGCAGTCAGCCCTCAGGCCCCGTTGCTGACCGGTTTTTCCCGCCGGACCGTCCACTAATGTCAGTGGGGTGAAGGATAATTGTTCGTGTGGGTATGACAGTGAGTGGCGGGAAGGTAACTAGGTCGTGATTCGTGTTTACGTGTTCCTTCTCCGCCCGGCTAGTGGACAGAAGCGTGATATTCACGTGTTACGTAAAATGGCG
The DNA here is from genome assembly GCA_041689915.1 of Candidatus Nanopelagicales bacterium. Lineage (GTDB taxonomy): Bacteria > Actinomycetota > Actinomycetes > S36-B12 > S36-B12 > UBA4592. The sequence continues at coordinate 1,443 of JBDNFH010000066.1, forward strand.
CGGGATCTCACTAACGCTTCGATCTCCGAACGCCGCGAAGCATGGTTGGCTACTGATTTCGCTCACCGCACCATCACGGGCCGGGACGGGGAACGCAGAAGCGTTTACCGGCACGTGGGTAAAGGAACCAATATTTCTTAGGTCGTGTTAACAAGTCCTACCAGGGGTTCTTCTACAGAGTTAAAGCAGGTGAAACACCTGGCTATCCGCGTTTCAAACCGTTAAACCGAGTGACATGGTTAACGGTGATGGAGCGAAATGGGATTCAACCCCGAACGACCGGTTGCGGGTATACGTGCAAGGTGTCGGGCATATTAGTTCACGCCCACCGCGCTATTCCGCAGGACGCTCACATTACATCGTTGTCACTAAAATTCGACGGCGACAAGATTTATGTCCGAGCGGTATGTCACACCAACGACATGCGCGTGGCCACTCACAGGGGTAGAAGCGTCGGTATCGACATGGGGGTGAACCCCGCTTTTCTCACCGCAAGTGACGGGTTCACTGTCCCGTCCCCACGATATTTTCGCAAAAACGAGAAACACACCACGAACCTGCAACGAGCAGTAGGCCGGTTGAAACGCGGATCGGGCAACCGGAAACGTAAAGTCACCCAACTTCGTGCCGCCCAATCTAAAACCGCACGTCAACGCCGTGATTTCCACCACAAAGTCGCCCTCATGCTCGTCACCAACTACGACGTCATTGTCCGCGAGGACCTCCAAGTATTAAACATGTCCCGAACCCCGAAACCGAAACCAGACCCCACCAAAGACGGCACCTACCGACCGAATGGAGCGGGCGCGAAAGCAGGACTGAACACATCCATACACGATGCAGGATGGGGAACGTTCTTCCTCATCCTTGACGCCAAAGCCGAAGAAGCTGGGCGCCAAGTAGTGAAAGTGAACCCCAAACACACCTCGCAAAAATGCGAGAAATGCGACCACATCGACCCCGCCTCACGCGACGGCAGAAACTTCTGCTGCACCCGATGCCACCACACCACGGACGCTGACGAACAAGCGTCCCGCACAGTTTTGAGACTCGGGCTGGAGTCTTGGCAAGACCAAACCGCACACGCGGCCTCATCTTGCAAAGCCCCCGCCTTCAGGCGGGGGAGCAGTCATTGCGATCAACGACACTCACCTGACGGTCTTCTGCCTGGTCATCGGCTTCAAGGAGTTGATCCAGGACACTCTGCGCATCAAGTCCTTCACGTAAGAGTGACAATCCTCGAGGGACATAGGAAAGATTTGCCCAAGCCTGAGTAGCGATTGCTCCGGCACCCACATCAACATCGGGCACAGCTGAACCAACGGCTAGGAATTTACTTGCAACGGCAACACCGAAACGGAATCCGTCTTCGCTCCGCGCCACTATGGAGAAAGTCATGCGCTAACCGTAATAGGCGGGTTGTCGGTGACCTGCGAAGATGGCAGGGTGGAATTAGTAAATTCAGTTCTGAGCCCAAACCAGCGCGAACGGGCATTGACCACGTTAGCGAAGCAAGAGTTTGACGTATTGGTGATTGGTGGCGGAGTCACCGGCGCTGGGACTGCACTTGATGCCGCATCTCGCGGATTAAGCGTTGCGGTCGTGGAAAAGCGGGATTGGGCAGCGGGAACGTCGAGTCGTTCGGGCAAGCTTTTTCATGGCGGACTGCGTTACTTGGAACAGTTCAATTTTGGATTAGTCCGCGAGGCTTTGAAAGAGCGCGGCCTCATGTTGGAAAAACTCTGCCCCCACTTGGTGCGACCAATTGAGTTTATTTACCCGATTGAGCACCGCATTTGGGAGCGCGCTTATATGGGTGCGGGACTTTTCCTTTACGACACAATCGGTGGAGCCGGCGCAGTCCCACGACATAAACACTTAAGTCGTAAGCAAGTACTTGCGCGCGCACCGGGACTTGCCCAAAAAAGTTTGGTCGGAGGAATTTCGTTTTTTGATGCCCAGATGGACGACTCACGCCACACACTGGAACTTGTTCGTACCGCGGCCGCGCATGGCGCTGTCGTTGCGCCAGCCTTAAAAGTTATCGGCCTGTCACATGATGACTCCGGTGCCGTTACTGGTGCAGACGTCAAGGATCTTGAAACGGGAAGCGAATTTCACATCAGCGCAAAAACTGTGATTAATGCGACCGGCGTGTGGACTGATGCACTACAAAACCTCGCCGGAGGAAATCCAGATTTTTCGGTGCAAGCATCAAAGGGCGTCCACATTTTGGTGCCGCATGACCGGATTGACTCTGAAGTCTCCGTTTTTGTGAGAGCCGAGGACAGCGTTCTGTTTATTAGAACCTGGGGAGCGCATTGGCTCATTGGAACAACGGACACCCCGTGGGAGCAGGGACTGGATCACCCGGCAGCGAGTGCATCTGACATTGAGTACCTATTGCGCAATGTGAATCGGGTGCTCAATGTTGAACTCACCGTGGATGACATTGACGGCGTTTACGCCGGACTGCGCCCACTCATTAAAGGCAAAGAAGGCGCAACGAGTGACCTGAGTCGGGAACACGCGGTAGAAACCACGGTTCCCGGATTTACCACAATCGCCGGTGGTAAATACACCACCTACCGGGTCATGGCCGAAGACGTGGTCAATGCAGCAATCGTTGACCTACAAAGCCGAGGGCTCATCAATGACATTCAAGAGTCTGACACGCAAAACATTCCTTTGATTGGTGCTGCAAATCTTGATGAGACCCAAACTCAACTGCGAGCAACTGGGAAGAACTTCGGTTTGAATGCCAAAGGCATTGATCACTTGCTGGGACGTTATGGATCAATGGTGGGTGACCTCACGTCAATCTTGAAATACCGACCTGAACTTGCGCAGCCGATCGCGGGTGGTGCTGGCTACTTGCGGGTTGAGGCCGTGTACGCCGTAACCCATGAAGGTGCACTGCATATTGATGACATTCTCACCCGGCGGACCCATCTCTCAATTGAAACCCCGGACCAAGGCTTGGAAGCTGCGGGAGAAGTAGCCCAAATCATGGGCGCCGAGCTCGGCTGGGATCAGGATCGAGTTGAACATGAACTCAAGCACTACCAGGATCGGGTTGCAGCTGAACGTGAAGCACATTTGGCACAGAATGATTCAGGTGCCATGTCAGCCCGCAATCGGGTGCAGGATATTCGTCTCACTAAAGTATGACACCTAATCAGCCAGGTTCAAGAAGTCGAGCTTATTGAAAGTGGGAATAGTGGGAAACGAAATTGTGGATCCAAGTGAAATCGAAGTAGGCGACGACCTTTCGGTAAACATTGTGCTCGACGAAAATGACCAAGTTGTGGGTGCAGTTTCTGACGAAGTGATCGTCGCAACCGGTTCACAAGGTTCAATAGTCGACGAAATAATTGACGTACTCGATGCTGACGGTGAATTAGTACTAGAAGACGAGATCGTTACCGTCTACGACGCTGATGCAAACGTTGTTGCTCGTGAAGAGGAAATCCGGATCCCGCTAGAAGGCTAGATTTTCCAAACCCCCCTTGTTATAGTCTGTAACAAGGGGGGTTTTCCATGTTCCAAAGACTTCTTAGCAGTTCATTAGTGCGACCATTGCTAGCAGCAGTCCTCGCTGCTGCGATATCTATTGGATTCGCACCGAGTACAGCAGCGGCAACGAAAGTAAATCCGGTCCGGCTTCTTAACTCCCTACCCGTGTCACATGAAGTAACTTCCGGTTACAACCGCTCACTGTTTAGGCATTGGTCCGATCTTGATTCGGACGGGTGCGACACCCGTGAAGAAGTACTGATTGTCGAACGAGTTTCCGGCCAAGTCTCTGGCTGCAAAGTTGTCAGCGGCAAATGGGTTTCCCAGTACGACGGTGTGAGCACGACGGATGCGAGTAACTTTGATATTGATCATTTTGTTCCCTTAAAAGAGGCGTGGGACTCCGGCGCTTGGCGTTGGGATGGTTCAACCCGGCAACGTTATGCAAATGACCTAGGTTACCCACTGTCCTTGATCGCGGTGAGTGCCAGTTCCAATCGATCAAAAGGTGACCGCGATCCAAGTGACTGGTTACCCCGTGTGAATCGTTGCCTGTATGCAAAGAGTTGGATCGGTGTTAAGTTCCGCTGGCGACTTTCAGTGGATAGCCAAGAGAAAAATACGTTGCGTCAACTATTGACCAAGTGCAAGGCAACCATGGCGGTCCCACCGCGAGCATCAACGACGACCGCTACCAATACTGCTCCAAGTGGAGGGCCGAGTGGTTCTGGGCCGAACTCCAATACCGATCCACGGTTTGGAACATGTGGTGAAGCGATTTCAGCGGGATATGGTCCCTACAAAAAGAGTACCGACGCCGAGTACTCCTGGTACATCGATCGTGACGGTGACGGGGTTGTGTGCGAGTAGCACCTAGATCGAAAGTGGGAGAAAATCAACCGAATTGCCCGCCTCAACCTGTGAAGTGACGATTGCAAATCCAGTTGATCTGCTCAGTCCGCGCAACATTGCCGAGCCGCTGAATTCCGCTGGGATGAACTCCGCATCTACTACAGATCCTGGTACGAGCCGTGTTCCTGATCTACCACCCTTGAGGGACGCGGAGCTTCCAAGTGAAATGAACGGTTGTAGTTGTTGGCCCAACATCCTGTTAATCATCGGTTGAACCAAAGTTGTGAGTGCGACTATTGCGGCGAGTGGGTTGCCGGGGAGAGTTCCATTTTCAGTTCTCACAACGGCCTGCGTTCCAGTGGGTAGGGCTCCACCCGTTGTCACAACACTCGCTTGGTTCCGCTCTAGTTGTTGCGCGTCGGTAAGTGTCCAAGGCCCGGTGCCGTTAACCGCCCAACCATCCATGGAACTTGAATCAGCAAATGGCAGATCCGTTAATGCAGCAAGATTCTCAGCGCATACTCGCTTGTCGCAGGAATGAAGTGGTTCGGATTCAACCCGGCCCACATCAGTAAGTGAATAGGCAATTTCGCGGGCGACCGCCATACCCATCAGGTAGGTGGTGACGGGGGCGGCTGGGCGCTCAACTTCGTGGGCTGCGTGTCGGGCACCGTCAAGGATTGCTTGCAGGTCGGACTCGCTAATGTTTGGCGCGATCTCGGTGAGGTCCAGTGCGCTGATCACTTCCTGCAGCCATTCATTCAGGGCCCTACTTTAGGGTGCTTGCGAAGCAATTCCCGTGCGGTGGCCAAATCATCAGGAGTATCAAGATCAATGAAGTATTCGGAATTTTTAGGAGATATTTCAAGGTATTCAGCATTGGGCAGATTACTAATTAGTTCTCGCATACTTTTACCTTCGGGGGAGCCGAGTTGCTCAAGCGCCAGGCGAAGCGGATCGCTGCGGTAAAGGCCCGCCAGGTATTGGGCCTTTCCACCCTGATCCCGTGGGATTAACGCATTGGCATGAGGAGCAAGGTCCAAGCCGAGTGACTGTGGCAATACGAAGGGCGCATCAACAGCCAGCAGCAGAACCTCAGGAGTAATGACCAACTCCAGCCCAGCCGCAATCGCTGCAACAGGTCCAGACCCGGGCGGATCCTCTCGGGTGAACCTGAGCTCAGGCCCGGCTTCAATGGTCTCTCCGACCACGACTATTGGGATGCCGTGGGGAATTTGGTCCAGTTGGAATTTAAGTAATGTGTCATTTCCGAAATCCAGGCTGGCCTTGTCACTTCCCATCCGGCGGCTCGACCGGCCCGTGAGCAGAATCACGCTGACAGCGGACTTATTCACAGGCGTAAGACTAGCCAGGCTGGCGTTCACAACCTGCGCTAAAAAGGGGACAGCGGACCGCTGATCGGGCAGAATACGCCTATCGCTCGGGTCTCTCGAGTTGATTGGAAGCCCGCGTGACAACCCCCCAGTTGCGCGGGCTTTCTTATGCTACTACTAAGAATTTTCACTCCTTTTCGAATTGGTGACAGAAAACCTGGCCGTTCAAGAGCGGGGAGGAAATCAATTTTTCTCCCAAACGAGATCGTTTACCGCTAACCCGTTCACGGTTAAATCAAAACGTTTACCAATGTGGACATTTTGGACGGTGTGGGGGTGAAATATTGCGTGGTTCACTCCCGACGGATTACGCACGGACGGGTACACGACACCGAGGCTTCGTTCCAATTCAAGAGTGCTGCGGAATTTCTGTGACGAAACGTAACTGTCCGGGTTCAAAATTCCATTCACCTTTGGGTCCCGGGCTGTTAGTTCGTGTAGCGGGGCTACGTACGACGCGCAATACTGCGTGTATTTCACTGTTTGGGGCCAAAAACCGTCACTGTTCAGGTCGCTGTACTCGAACAATCGGTGGTACGCGACTTCTATTTGAGCGGTGCGAAGGTCCCCGCTGGAATACCACGCGTGAAACGTCCTGGTGGAGAATCGCGCGTTAGCTGACCCGTGCGTGAAAGACCCGTTAATCACGTGAGCGTGCGGGATGGAACTGTCCTCTGGAATCAACCCAAGAACCGGGGTCGTGTAATGAGGGTTCGTTGCCGCGTCGAGGCGGTTAGCTTTCTCCAAATCTGTGATCCCACTCGTAACGGAACTGAGAATGGCTGGTTCGTTGTACCGGCTGGGGATCAATCTGCTGGCGTTAGTGATCGGGGAAACGGTCGCCCGGATTAACGTCACCGGCCGCCTCGATACCCGTCGAGCAGCGTGCGTGTTTCCGTTAACCCAATGATGCCGTGTTCGTGCACGTGTTCTAAAGGTGAAACACCACGGTAAAGAGGGTTCCTGTTCCCGATTTTCATCCACTGGTCCGGGAGCGTCCCGGAGTAAAGGGTGTGAAGGGCACGGTAAATCCCGATGGTTAACGACGCCCTAGTGAGTTCATCCGTGGATAAACGTGCTTTCCCGGGTTCGCTCAGCCGCCGTTTGTAGGTGCTCGGGTTGATTCCACCCATAAGGTCACTTTTCTGTTTAAGGGTGAGCCCCCATTTTTCTGTTATCGCTTCGACGGTGGTGACTGCCGTTGGGCTGAGTTCAGCCGCAACCGCGGGGTCGTTAAGACGAGGTGGGAGTTCCACCCGTTGGGTGGTGTCCCACATGGATTCTGGGCGAACAACCGTAGTCTGCATATGCACACTATATCACACGCATACGCCCATTCGCACGACTGAACACTCCACTCCACCTCAGATGCCAGTGATCCGGAGCCGGTTGCGCAGCAGGTGTTCATGCCTGCCTCGGTGAGTTGCGATGCGATTGATAAAGAGAATCTGAATTGGTTCTGTGGTCACTGATGGTGGCTGGTGTACTCAAGCGATCAGCAAAAGTGGGTTATCGCTACTGGCGGAGTGTTGCGTTCTCAACTCAGCACGAAGGCCTAGTAAGGAATTAAGGGGATAAAGAATACTGTGTTGGAGAATAGTAATCTTTGGTGTATTATTCTCAATTAGACCATTCCAGCGAATATCAGTTATGAGGAACGATGGCCTTCACTGGTCGCAGTGCCGAACTTGCCGAACTCGCCCACCAGCTGGAACGAGTACGGCTGGGTGGGCGCACCGACCAAGGCACGGCGTTGCTGCTTCGTGGCCGCCGGCGAGTGGGCAAGTCGAGCCTGGTCACCGAGTTTGTCAAAAATGCTGGTGTGCCATCCATGTATTTTCAAGCGGCCCGAGGCGCGAGCACAACTGCCGAACTTGCCCACTTTGCTCAGTTGATTGCGGCTTCAGACCTGCCCAACGCTGACGTGGCGAAAGACAACCAACCGGCAACTCTCACTGCAGCCCTGTCACTTCTTGCTACCGCACTACCCGCTGACACTCCCTCGATCGTCGTCATCGATGAAGCTCCCTGGCTACTCGAGTCAATCCCAGGTGGAGCGGGCGAACTCCAAAGAGTGTGGGACCGCCAACTCACCAGAAAGCCCGTTCTCTTGATCCTTCTCGGTAGCGACCTGGCCATGATGGAGGAGTTATCCAAACCCAATCAACCATTTCACGGGCGAGCAACCGAAATGATTCTTAACGCACTTAATCCACATGACGTAGCAACC
>JBDNFH010000067.1:0-26183 GCA_041689915.1 Candidatus Nanopelagicales bacterium
GTCACTGACGACGGTTCCATGCCTTCGGGGAGTGGGCGTGAGTACACAATGCCCAGTGGTTCATCCAGCATTTTTGCGAGACGGATTTCCCCATTCTCGTACGTGAAACCAACTTTCGTGAAACGAAGCGATTTACGGGAATTGCGGGTTTTAAACCTCGGGTAACGCATCTTTGCGCCTTTACGTTTACCCGTGCAGGAATCGAAAAAGTTGTTAAACGCCCGGTCCTGGTCACGTAAGGTTTGCTGCAACACAACAGAACTGACTTCACCGAGCCACGCCGTGTCGGGGTCCTTCTTCCACACGGGAAGAAGCGCCATCAGGTCTTCACTCGACAAAGGAGTTTTATCGCGTTCATACGCTGCGGTCCGTAACGCGAGTGCTCGATTCCACACCCAACGTTTCGCACCGAAACTACGACCCAGAAAAGTAGCCTGCGCTGGGCTCGGAGAGAAACGGTACTTGTACGCTCGATGCGTTCCCTCACTCACTTTCTTACCCATACCAACAATAATTTCACAGGGGTCTGACATTCCTAGACGGTTGGACGGGGAAAACCGGTCAGCAACGGGTGAAAAATTCATCCCCGCCCCCACGGACGAGGCTTTCTTTCTCAAAACGGGTAAAGAAAAAATCGGAAAAGTAAAGATATTCAATGAGCTGCCTCCCGTACTTGACAATTGAGCCTTAGTGACCACAATTAGGGTCATGACAACAACATCTCTTGCGGAAGTCAAAGCTCGACTGTCCGCATTCGTGGATTCCGTGGAAAGCACCCACGAACGGATCGTCATCACCAGAAACGGCAGGCCTGCAGCGGTTCTCGTCTCCCCTGAAGACCTAGAGTCTCTCGAAGAAACAATTGCGATCTTGTCTGATCCTGAGGCAATGAAGGAAATCGCTGAAGCGCAAACGGCGATTTCTCATGGTGATTTCGTCACTATCGATCAAATAGACCTTCGCACTCAGGAATGAAGTACGAAGCCAGATTCACTCCTCCAAGCCGGCGAGCGTTGGAATCAGCGCTACCTGAGTCAGTAGCTGCGGCCGTCTTGGAATTTATCATTGGCGCACTTTCTGATAACCCTCACCGACTTGGCAAACCGCTCACCGGTGATTTGACGGGGAAGTGGTCTGCTCGGCGCGGTAGTTATCGAGTCATCTACTGGATTGATGAACAGGAGCGTGCGATCTACATCATGCGGATATCACACCGAAATAGCGCTTACCGCCAGAGCTAATCGTTCAGGCGCTAGGCAAATTCCGACCGAATCTCAGCGCAACCCGGCTTGATTTGAGTATTAATAATCTCAAGTTTTTCATCAAACCCGATGAACGCGCTCTTCATTGCATTAATGGTCAACCACTTACTGACGAAAGTACAAGTGCCTTAACTGTTCGCTTCACTTCTTATTTCGAATCTATTTCTTTCGCTGATGCAGCCCGACGCGAAAAATACACACCGACTGCAATGCCAATACTGACTACTCCCACAACAACCACGACGACAGGGAACACTCGACGACTGGCCTCAAGGACCTTCTCGGTGTTTTCCAGAATATCTTCGGCGATTTCAAGACCTGAGTCGACCCGATCCAAGACCTCATGAGCACGACTCAATTCGGTGCGCACCATTTCAATGCGGTCCTGGCCTTCAATCAATGTATTTCCAACAGTGGACATGAGTTGTCTCTCCCCTATTTGTGATTTAACTATTGAGTCGAGTTTCAAGTTCTGAGCGAATCTCGGCATAACCTGGCTTGATGTGATTATTAATAATTTCAAGGCGCTCGTCAAATCCAATGAATGCACTCTTCATCGCGTTAATTGTTAACCACTCCATGTCTTTCAAACCCCATCCAAATGCCTGGCTCAAAAGGTCCATTTCGTTCGACATTGAGGTACCTGACATCAAACGGTTGTCTGTATTGACCGTGACGCGGAATCCGAGCTTGCGCAGCAAGCCAATGGGGTGAGTGCCAATTGATTCCGCAGCACCCGTTTGGATGTTGGAGGTGGGACATAACTCCAGCGGAATACGGCGATCACGGACATACGCTGCAAGCTTGCCCAATTCAACGGATCCATCAGACTTCACCGTAATGTCATCCATAATCCGAACCCCGTGACCCAATCGGTCAGCGCCGCACCACTGAATTGCTTCCCAAATAGAAGGCAGCCCAAAGGCCTCCCCTGCGTGAATAGTGAAATGGGCATTCTCCCGGCGCAGATACTCGAATGCATCGAGGTGACGGGTAGGTGGGAAACCCGCCTCAGCACCGGCAATGTCAAAGCCAACCACACCCCGATCACGGTATTCCACCGAGAGTTCAGCAATTGAACGCGAATTTGCAGCCGTGCGCATTGCCGTAAGCAACACCCCGATCCGAATAGTTCGACCTACGGAGGCCGCCGATGCAACACCCAACTCGAACCCAGTCAGGACGGCGTCGATGATCTCCCGCTCGGTCAATCCTTTTTCAACATGGAGTTCGGGAGCGAACCGCACTTCGCCATACACCACACCGTCGGCTGCCAAATCCTCCGCGCATTCGCGGGCTACCCGGGAGAGTGCATCAACACTCTGGGTCACCCCAACCGTATGTTTGAAAGTCTCCAAGTATCGCTCGAGTGAACCGGAATAGGCAGCTTCAGAAAACCACCGCCCCAATGAATCCGCATCGGAGGCCGGTAGATCGGCATATCCGGAGTCGGTCGCAAGATCTAAAACAGTTTGTGGTCGCAGACCACCATCAAGGTGGTCATGAAGCAATACCTTGGGGGCTTCAATAATCAAATCCAGAGGGATGGGGGAAGTCGTTTCAGCGCTAGTACTCATGAGGCCACGTTAGTGCCCCGCCGAACCAAAGTGTGACAGACTCCTCAGATCATGAAGCCCCCACAACCATTTGCTATCAGGTCAAAGCGGGCCGGCCTGTCCCTTGGATTTTTTGCATTATTGCTGTTGCCCGGCCTGATCATTGGATTGGCGTGGGTTGAGAATGCCTCGAGTGTTTTTCTCTTTGGCGCAATACCAGCAGCTGCGGCAGTATTCGGTGGGAATCTGCGGCTTGCGGCTAGGTTTGCGGTGCTCACAGCTGCCTCTGGCGCTCTCGCTTTTATTGTTGCTGGAAATACGATTCTGAGCACACTGGTGCTTGCCACTGTGGCTGGCCTGGTTGGCCTCACCGCCCGGCACGGGCATCAAAGCCCCGGGTTAATAATGGTGGTTTCCCTGGGGTTCTTGATCGTCAGCCCACCTTTGTTGTTTTGGCGAGAAAGTGGTGAACAAATAGCCGGCACGGCAATGGTGATTGTCGGTGTCACCTTGTTACTTGCCGGCGGACTGTGGGCTTATTTGATTGGGTTCGCTCTTCGTAGTCGAATCCCTGCGGGCCGGGAACCTGTTGCAATGGAATCGTCGGTCGTTATTCCCTACGCCCTGGCACTCTTTGTTTCCACAGGTTTAGCAACTTTCTTTGCTTTGGGTTATGGGACAGACGGCCTCGGAGCTTGGATCATCCTTACCGTCATTATCGTGGTTCAACCTGAGCGAGAAATGATGCGATCACGGGTAAAACACCGAGTGTTAGGAACGCTAGGGGGCGGCTTTATTGCGCTGGTAGTGCTTCTAATCTTGCAGGTTCTGAATTGGCAGTCGGGTTATTGGCAACTTGTATTCGCATTTCTTTTCATTGCGATTGCAATGTCGTATTTCCAAAGCGGGCCATACTGGAAGTACGTCATTTATCTGACTCCCGGGATCATCCTGCTGGACTCGAACCACGCTACAGATCAATTTCAGGTACTCGAATTGCGTGTCCTTTTTACCGCAGTGGGAGCCGTGATTGCAGTACTTGTTGCGGTTGGAGTTCGCACTCTCGCTGAGAAGGTCAACTACTCGGGGTCGTAGACGTTGTGATCCTCGTCAGCGCGATGCACCGTGTCGGGGGTGAAAGCAGGAACACAAACCGACATGTAACGGGCACCGTCTTCGGTGTGGTAGCGAACCCACTCACCGCCGCGAGCAACGATTGCTTGGCCAGCATTGACCAGGGTTGGTCCTTGTTCAGAATCAACAATTAATGACCCTTCGAGCACCACTGTGAATTCGTCAAATTCTGGGGTTTGCTCAGGTTCGGTCCAACCCGCTGGAGCCACCATGTGAGCAATCGAGACGCGGTCATCACCTGTCGCAACGTGACCTGCATATTCTTCAATGATTTTGCCGCCGGGGACCGGGATTTGGACGGGTGCTGGAACTAGTTCAGGCATGTTTGCTCCTTCAGCTGATGCGGTCAATGATGAGTGGTAGTTGTTCGGCCAATTCACTTAATGGGCCGATTGTGATCGGTGCTTCGTCGAGTGCTTGTTGGGCGACTTCGAATCGGGCTTCTTCGTCGGTGAACATGGTGAGAAGTGGTTGACCCTGTTTGATGTGCTCACCGGGCTTTGCGTGCAGTTGGATGCCGGCACCAAGGGACACCTGGTCTTCTTTTCTGGCTCTGCCTGCTCCCAGGCGCCAGGCTGCTATTCCAATTGCCAGGGCATTCATGCTGGTGAGCGTTCCAGATTTTATTGCTGTGATGGTGTGTTCGTATTTTGCGGTGGGCAACGGGGCATTGTTGTCTCCCCCTTGGGCAGCGACCATGGCTTTCCACGTGTCAAATGCTTGACCGTTGTCGAGTTTTTCTTCCGGGTCGGTATCAATCCCAACAATTTCCAACATTTCTCGCGCGAGGGTGAGGGTGAGTTCGCGTACGTCTGCGGGTCCTCCGCCTTGCAGGATTTCAATGCTTTCTTGTACTTCAAGGGCATTACCGACTGCTCGACCGAGGGGAACATCCATTGCGGTGATGAGTGCTCGAGTGTTGACTCCCGCATCCTTGCCAAGATTGACCATTGTTTGGGCAAGTTCCCAGGCCATGGCTGGGTCAGACATGAAAGCACCGTTGCCGGTTTTAACATCAAGAATTAACCCACTTGCACCTTCAGCGATTTTTTTACTCATGATGCTCGAAGCAATCAACGGAATTGCCTCAACTGTTCCGGTCACATCACGTAATGCATAAAGTTTTTTATCTGCTGGAGCAAGACCCGGGCCGGCCGCACAGATAACCGCACCGACGTCTTGCAGGATTTCGTGCATTTCTTGGTTGGTGAGATCGGCTTTCCAACCTTTGATGCTTTCCATTTTATCCAGGGTGCCACCGGTATGACCAAGACCTCGGCCGGAGAGTTGTGGAACAGCCGCTCCGCATGCGGCGACAAGTGGTGCAAGAGGAAGGGTGATCTTGTCCCCCACTCCGCCTGTTGAGTGTTTGTCCACTGTTGGGACCTTTATGTCACTGAAGTCCATGCGTTCACCACTGTCGATCATGGCTTGGGTCCACTGAACTATTTCCTGCTGGTTCATTCCATTGAGCAGGATCGCCATGGCAAGAGCAGCCATTTGTTCGTCCGCGACAGCGCCACGAGTGTAAGCATCGATGACCCAATCAATTTGCGGTTTGCTGAGGATTCCCTTTTCGCGCTTAGCTTTTATGACATCGACGGCGGAGAATGGTTCAACCATGGGTTAGCGGGTTTCCTTACGCTCAATTAAGTCTTCGGGTCCGAATGCTTGCGGGAGGATTTCCTGCAGTGTCTTGACACCTTCCGGAGTGGTGATTTGCGTGGTCGAGGTGCCATTTTCCCAGAGCAGTTGGCGGCAGCGCCCACATGGCATCAGCGAATTACCATGTTGATCAACACAGGTGATTGCAGTGAGTTTGCCGCCACCTGATGCGTGAATGGCTGATATCATGCCGCACTCGGCACAAAGCCCAAGCCCGTAACTTGCGTTTTCAACATTGCAGCCAACAACAATACGACCGTCATCCATTATTCCCGCAACCCCGACTTTGAATTTCGAATAGGGGGCGTAGGCCCTATGCATGATGTTTGTTGCCGCTTGGGTGAGTTCTTCCCACTGCTGGGGTGAAGTTGTCATGGCTCTTGTTTACTGCTTCTCAAATGGTTGACCGTCAGCAGCCGGTGGTCGAGCACGACCCACAAGACCGGCGACAACCACGATTGTGACGAGGTAGGGGGTCATGGACAGGAACTCCGTGGGAATTGGCGTACTGATCAAGGCAAGTTTTTGTTGAAGTGAGTCAGAGAAACCAAAGATCAGTGCCGCGCCAAATGCGCCGATTGGATTCCAGCCGCCAAAGATCATGGCCGCAAGCCCAATGAAACCACGACCACCGGTCATGCCTTCGTCGAATCGTCCAACCGTTCCCAGGGTGAACCATGCACCTGCGAAACCGCCAACCATTCCACCGTAAATTACCGCGAGATAGCGGGTCTTGGCAACACTGATACCGAGGGAATCAGCAGCTTTAGGGTTTTCACCCACCGATCGAGTTCGCAGTCCCCAACGGCTTCGGAACAACATGAAGGTGGTGAGGGCAACTAGGCCAAACATGGCGTAAACGATCACAGTCTGGTCAAAGAACATGGGGCCGAGGATTGGGATGTCCCCCAAAATTGGAATTTTGATCGCGGGGAAAATTGGTGCGTCATTCCATTCCGGGCGTTTGACCAGCACCTGCGCGGTCAGAAATGAGGTTAAACCAAGAACCAAAAGGTTGATCACGACCCCGATAATGATTTGATCGACTCGGTAATTAATGGATAAAAATGCCAATAGCAAAGCCAGGATGCCACCCGTCAGAGTCGCAGCGATCAAGCCGATCCAACCACCGAGAAGTGAGCCCATGACAACTCCGGTGAAGGCGCCACCGAGCAGCATGCCTTCAATGCCAATGTTGACCACGCCGGAACGCTCACACAGAATTCCTGAAAGTGCTCCAAGGGCAATCGGAGTTGAGCGTGCGATCGTGGAGACCAGCATGCTGACCAGCGAGAACTCTTGACCTGCGGTCGCCCAGATCATGATTGAAATCACAAAAACCGAAAATGAGATTCCCAGAATCAATGTTGATTTACGCTGGAAACCCTTGAGGAACTGGGTACCACCGAGAAATGCCAGCACCATTGCGAGGACATAAAGGGCACCGGTGCTTGGAATAGCAAGGGAGTCCAGTTGGAACTTGTCGTCAGAGAAACTCAAGCCAAAAGTTGCGATCCCTTCGGATGCTGGGGCCAAAACCAACATGACAACGGCTGCCAAGAGCAATAGCACAACGCCAATGATTTTGGCCCTACGAACCTTGCTCTTGCTGAGTACCTTCGACTTGGATTTTCTATTTTCATAGCTCTCAATCGGAGCTTGTTCAAACTCGGCACTGTGATCGCTCATGCCCCCCACCCCTTACTGATCTGAGTGGAAGCCACCGGGGTCTTGAGTCGATAAATCGCCGCGATGAGCGCAGGGGCCGCGACAAAAATAATGATCAGAGCCTGAATGACGGCGATCAGGTCAATCCCTACATTGGCACTTACTTGCATTTGCTGGCCGCCAGCTCTCAGTCCACCAAAGAGAATCGCAGCTGCGACGACCCCCCACGGATGAGACCGACCCAGGAGCGCCACCGCGATTCCATCAAAGCCAAGGTCTGCGGTGAAGCCTGGTGTCGTTCTTCCAAGAACACCGAGAACCTGCCCGGCTCCCGCGGTTCCCGCTAACGCACCGGCAATCAACATGACCAAGATGTAGACCTTGGTAACTGAGATGCCCGCGTAACGAGCTGCACTTGGATTTGCGCCAACGGCCCTAAATTCGAAACCGATTGTCGTGCGAAAGAGCAACCAATAAATGAGAAATGCTGCAGCAAGTGCCACGAACAGGCCTGCGTGCACCCTTAAAGCTGAGTCAATGCCGTTAAGAAATGTCGGGTATTCAGCACTGGCTTCAATATTTTTGGACACTGGATCATTACGACCTTCGCGCTGAAACATAGTAGTTTTCAGCAGGAAGTCCACCAGACGCAATGCAATGTAGTTCAACATGATTGTTGTGATTACTTCATGGGCACCGGTCTTAGCTTTCAAAATACCTGGGATAAAACCCCACATCGCGCCGCCCACAATTCCCGCAATGATTGCGAGCGGTAGGTGAATAAAGATGGGAAGCCCGGTGATTGAGAA
The DNA here is from genome assembly GCA_041689915.1 of Candidatus Nanopelagicales bacterium. Classification (GTDB taxonomy): domain Bacteria; phylum Actinomycetota; class Actinomycetes; order S36-B12; family S36-B12; genus UBA4592. The sequence goes on from JBDNFH010000067.1 coordinate 8,095, forward strand.
CCCAACCCAGACAGCGAACATCCCACCAATTAAGGCCTGCCCTTCACCACCAATATTGAACAATCCAGCTCTAAACGCGAGGGCAACCGAGAGCCCGGAAAGAATAAGGGGCGTTGCTGCGGTCAGTGTTTCAGAAATTGCCCGAAGCGAACCAACTGAACCTTGGGCCAGGGCTGCATAAGCATTCATGGCGTCACCGAAACTTGATCCGGTGAGAATAATTATGAATACACCAATGATCAAGGCGGTGATCACCGCTAAGAACGGGATCAAAATTGCGGTGCGCCAATCAGCGGCCGTTGCTAGACGTTGAGTGAAACTGCGCTCCTTGGGATTAAGGAGTTCCTCTTTAGTCTGTGGGTCAAGTTGTGAACTCACGAGTTCTTCCCAGCCATGTAGAGGCCAACTTCCGTTGGACTAGTTTCCGAGGCGAGCAGGGAAGCCACGATTTTCCCGTCGAACATGACCACGATCCGGTCAGAAAGTGCGAAGATCTCGTCGAGTTCAGTTGAGACTACGAGGATAGCTATTCCTTCATCTCGTTTTTTCACAATTTGCTCGTGAATGTACTCAATTGATCCGACGTCAATTCCACGAGTTGGTTGGGCGCAGAGCACGAGCGGCACGTCACGACTGAATTCACGCGCAACAATCATTTTTTGGGCGTTGCCACCAGAGAGTGCACTACCAAAGTTTTCAATGTGCGGCGGCCGAACGTCGTAGGCCTTAACAAGAGTGCGCGCGGATTCATCAATTACCTCCCGCTGGAGTCGGACTCCCTTTGAGTAAGGCTCCGAGTAGTAGGAATCAAGAACCAAGTTTTCAGCGACCGTGAAACTTCCGATCATGCCCATGTCGTTTCGGTCTTCAGGGACATGAGCCACACCATCTTTATGAATCTGACGAGGTTTAGAACTGGTGATGTCAAGGTCCTTGAGTTTGATTGTCCCCTCAGCCAAGGGGAGTAGTCCCGTTATTGCTTCAACAAGTTCTGTCTGACCATTACCTTGAATCCCGGCGACCCCAACGATTTCACCGGCTCTGACTTCGAGGTTGATGTTGTCCAAAAGTGCGCGACCAAAGTCGTCGGTCATGGTCACCGACGTCATGGTGAGTACCGGTTCACCAGGTTTCGCTGGTGTCTTGTTCACTGTGAGATCAATGTCACGGCCAACCATCATTGTGGCTAATTCTTCTTGTGTCGCAGTCTTTGGATCTGCATGACCAACAACTTTTCCGCCGCGCAGCACCGTGATGCCGTCAGCGATTGCTATGGCTTCTTTGAGTTTGTGGGTAATGAAAATGATGGTTGCACCCCGCGATTTGAGTTCGGCCACAATGCTAAAGAACTCGATTACTTCTTGCGGGGTGAGGACTGCAGTTGGTTCGTCAAAAACCAGCACCTTGGCGCCGCGCAACAGGACCTTAATAATTTCAACGCGCTGCTGAATACCAACAGGTAGGTCTTCGATTTTTGCTTTCGGGTCGACTGCCAAACCATACTTGCTTGAAATCTCCTGGACTTCTTTATTCGCTTGCTTGGTATTGAGAATATTTCCTGCGATGGTGGGTTCAACACCGAGAACAACGTTTTCAGCCACCGTGAAAACAGGAACGAGCATGAAATGCTGATGCACCATGCCGATCCCGGCTTTGATTGCATCGCCTGGATCGTGGAATTTTTGAACGACACCGTCAAGAATAATTTCACCAGAATCAGGGCGGTAAATGCCTGAGAGAATATTCATCAGGGTGCTTTTGCCAGCACCGTTCTCACCGATCAGGGCGAGTACTTGACCAGAATGTGCGGTGAGGGAAACATTGTCATTAGCTAAAACACCAGGGAAAGCCTTGGTAATTCCGCGTAACTCCAACTCCACGACGCATTACTCCTCATTGTTGATTTTCCTGGATTGAACTTCGACGAACTCTACTGCCTTGACGCAGAGGAGGGGCCTGATTTCTCAGACCCCTCCTCTGCCGTACGTACTACTGAATTAGCCTTTGACGCTGATTGAGCCGTCGATCACGCCGGCCTTAATCGTGTCCAACTGAGCCTTAAGGTCAGCCGAAACAGCGGCTTCCATGTCATGGAATGGTGCAAGTGATACGCCACCGTTTTCCAAGGTACCCACGGTTACACCACCCACGAAGGTGCCGTCAACAACGGACTTGATTGCATTGAATGTCGTGACATCCATTTGCTTGAGCACGGAAGTCAGGTAAACGCCAAAGTTGGCGGTATCTGATTCGAACTGGTCGCTGTCAACACCAATGATCATGAGCTTGTCGGTGCCAAGCTCGCTAGCAAGTGCTGCTGATCCAAGACCAACTGGTCCGGCAACCGGCATCACAATGTCGGCGCCTTCGTCGACCAAGTTCTGAGCAAAGGTACGGCCGTCGTCGAGGCTCTCGAAGTTCTCGGTGAAAAGACCCGACTGTGCTGCTGGATCCCAACCGAGGACCTCAACATTGGTTCCGTTGTCAGCGTTGTACTTCGCAACGCCGTAGTAGAAACCATCCATGAAGATGGTCACTGGCGGAATGTTGATGCCACCGAAGGTGCCAACCTTGCCGGTCTTGGTCGTCCCAGCAGCGAGGTACCCAGCGAGGAATGCGGCTTCGTCGGTGTTGAATACCTGACCGAGAACGTTGTTGGCGGTGATATCGCCATCAGCGTATGCGTAGTCGACGATGGTGAAAGGAATGTCGGGATTAGCATTTGCTGCTTCCATGGTGCCGTCTCCGAGGAGGAAACCAACGGTGACAATGATGTCGCAACCCTGGTCAACGAATGACTGTATATTTGGCATGTAGTCGGTCTCAGCCTGTGACTCAAGAACAGCTGCTTCAACGCCAAGTTGGTCTGCAGCGTCGGTTACACCCTTATAAGCCTTCTGGTTGAAGCCCTTGTCGTCAACGCCACCAACGTCGGTGACTTCACACGCTTTCATACCAGCACCGGGAAGTGCGTCCGCGGTGGCTTCCTCAGTCGGTGACTCTGAAGCAGCCTCACTTGCAGTAGCGGCAGCGCTATCTTCGGTTGAATCGCTCGAGCTGCATGCTGCCAGCGTGAGTACGGCAACGGTCAAAATCGCGCCAGCCATTTTCAAATTAGTTCTCAATGTATCTCCTAGTAATCGACCCAGCTTTGTTAACCGGGTTGTGAACCCGAAACTGATCGGGTAAGCACGGTTAGCCTACTGTGCAATTGTTACGAAATTGTCAACAGATGTTGCATCAACAGGGTTACAAATCAGTCACGATCTATTCCGGTTCCGACCAGAACATTGGCTGGTTTGTCGGTAACCGAGTACACATCAACCACTGTCCGACCGAGGGTCAATTCGCTGTGTGTTTCAACTGTGACATTTGTGACGATTGTTGTCAGGAGTGATGGGTCAATGAGATACGCAATCGTTACCGCGTCATGAATGGGCGCTCCCGGCCAGCCAAAACGTTTCTGGTGGAATGCCACAAAATAATCAAGTAACTCGGCAACGAACTCCTGACATTCCCCCTGCCCGCGTAAGGCATCAGCATGTGTGTCATCAAGCCACGCTTGGTGGGTGACTTCAAGTCCGATCATGGTCAACTTCAACCCAGAACTCATCACGATTTCAGCCGCTTCGGGGTCAACCAAAATATTGAACTCAGCTGCCGGCGTCCAGTTCCCCAATTCAATTGCCCCGCCCATAAAAACAATCTGTTCAATTTTGTGGTGCAGGTGCGCAAGCTCGGTTACAACGTCCGCCATGTTGGTCAGTGGTCCGGTCGCGACAAGTGTGATTGGTTCGGTTTCATTTTCTAAAATATTTTCGATGAATTTAAGGGCGTTCACACCATTGGCTTCACGTGACGGCGCGCTGGGAACCGGTCCGTCGAGTCCACCGTCACCGTGCATTGATGCTGCGGTACGAAGTTCACGAAAAAGTGGATCTGCCCTACCAGAGTGAACTGGAATGTCCGGGCGATTCACCATGTCCAAAACAATGAGCGCATTTCGGGTCGTGTTTTCCAATAGCGAGTTTCCCGCAACAGTTGTAACACCGACCAGTTCAATTTCAGGACTTGACGTTGCCAACATGATGGCAATAGCGTCGTCATGGCCTGGATCGCAATCCAATAATATTCGTTGAGGCATAATTCAAAGCATAAACTCGTTACTTAGGTGCGAGCCCGCAATAGTCCGTGTTCAGGAGTTCGATCTCGTCTCAAGTTTTTTCACGACTGCATGGGGCATCATGAATTGTCATGTCCAATGTGTAGAAGCGCTGAACGCATGATCTCCTCAGAATCAACTTTCGTGGGTCTTCGATCATCCACCACCTGCTCGCCAGCCACAAAAACATGACGAACATCAGCGCGACCAGCGCTGTAAACAATCGTGGTGAACGGGTCATGAATGGGAATCATGTGCGGTTCTCGCAAAGCGAGAGAAATGATGTCGGCCTCCTTCCCCACTTCCAATGAGCCGACCCTCTTCGCCATACCCAGAGCCGTAGCCCCGTCAATGGTCGCGGCCCGGACAATCTCAGACGAGGCGATCGCAGCAGGGTCACTGCGAACCAATCGGGCTAGGTTCGCCGCCAACCGCATGACGGCAAACATGCCAAGGTCATTACTGGTTGAGGAACCATCTGAGCCAAGCCCGACCGTGATGCCATCTTTTCGAAGTTGAACAAAGTCGGCCGCACCGCTCGCCAATTTCAAGTTGGAACCGGGACAATGAGCGACACAACCACCCTTTGCTGCAATGAGAAGACGTTCAGGTTCGCTTAAATGGACCCCATGCGCGAGAACAGGCTTGAGGTCCAGAATGCCGGTGACGTCGAGTAAATGTATCGGCCGCTCGCCATGCGCGGCAATTGTGTCTTGGTTCTCTGAGATATTTTCTGACGCATGCACCGTGATAATTGCCCCCTGCTCAATCGCAAGTTCCGCAACTTCCCTCAAATGATCCGGTGTTACCGTCAGGGGCGCGTGGGGAGTCAGGGCAAGTGGTACATAAGGGCCACCAATTGAGCGCAAAGTCTGTGGCCACTCACGTGCTAGTTCTAAGCGTTCATCCCAGGTCAAGTTGTCCGGCCCGGGAAATGAGAAGAAGACCGGTCCGCTCACATGACGTAAACCGACTTCAACCGCCCCCCTGTGGTTGTCAGCGGGGTGCAGATACATATCTAAAGCAGTTGTTGTGCCTGCCAAAATGGATTCAAGCGCCCCGAGTCGAGCACCAAGGTAGGTTCCGTGAGCGTCCATGATTCGGGCTTCTTCCGCCCAAACCAATTCCAAGAAGCCTTGAAGGTCAACGTTTTCGGCGACGCCGCGCAAGAGGGTCATGGGTAAATGCGTGTGAAGATTAACCAATCCGGGCATAATCAATTGGTCTGTTAAATCAATTACTCGTGCTTTTGGGTATTTGTCTTTAACCAGTTGCGTTGGCCCGAGATCGATGATCTTGGTGTCTTGGATCACTAGCGAGGCATTCTGGAGCACCGTATCTTGTGGATCACAGGTAACGATGTAACGAGCATTATGCAAAATGATCATGCTTCTGCACCTTCTGAATCTAGAGTCAAAACCAAAGATTTTGCCGCACGTGAAAGAATCCGCTTCACCGTCTCGGATCCTTGCTCAATAACCATATTGATCTCTTCGATCGTGACAGGTTCAGTTCCTAATCCTGTCGCAGGATTCACTACCAGCGAAATGCATGCGTAGGGAATTGCAAGTTCATTCGCCAAAATAACTTCAGGCACTACCGTCATGCCGGCCACAGTGACTCCCATCCCTTGAGCGACACGGATTTCAGCGCGGGTCTCAAATCGAGGTCCTTCATAGGCGCCATATATCCCCGTAGTGATGACAGTGACATCCACCTCTAAACAAGCGTTGATCAAAGGGCTCTCCATATTGGTGTGCACCACACCCTCGGGCGTTGTGCCATCAAAAAAGTATTCATCTACCACCAGTTCTCCCGAAACAGGGCCCAGTCCCCCCACCACGTTGATTGCGAGAATCTCAGAGACTCCCAACTCTTTCATGGCGGCAATGTTGGCGCGATAGTTGACAAGGTGTGGAGGGACCGAATGGTCGACGCCGTGGCGGGAAAGAAATACGGTCTTTCGCCCATGAAGCAATCCTGTTACGCATTTGGCCTGTCCGAAAACAGTGTCAACGACGAGGGATTCCCGTTCACTTAACTCAGGGAGATCATAAAAACCGGTGTCTGCAATTACACCAAGTGGAGGTTGGGTCATGTGACTGCATCCTCCTTGGCGAATGAATTGGAGAAGCGCCTCCGTGGCCACACCCTAAGGCATTTGGTACAGGGAGATGGATTCGCAAAACTCGCTGTACAGGAGACTTCACAACCGTTTCCTCTTAGAAGAACTCTCTCGGAATGTACTTACCCCACACCGCACGTAATGCATCAGAGACTTCACCAACTGTCGCCCTGGCCTTGAGCGCCTCTTTCATGGGGTAAAGCAAATTGGCGTCACCTTGCGCGGCTTCTGTGATTGCAGCCAGCAGCCTATCCACTTGTACATTGTCACGACTACTTCGAAGATTTACTAGCCGTTCACATTGCTCGGCTTCAATGAGTGGGTTAACACAAAGTGGTTCATAGTGGTCCTCTTCACTCACCGCGTATTTGTTAACACCAACGACAATCCGCTCACCAGCGTCAATCTGCTGGGCGATCGAATAGGCCGTGTTTTCAATTTCCATTTTTTGAAAGCCCTGCTCGATCGCAGTTACTGCACCACCTCGCGCTTCAACCTGCTCCATGAGTTCCAATGCTTTTGCTTCGACTTGATCTGTCAGGCTTTCAACAACGTAGGAGCCGGCAAAAGGATCTACAGTTGCTGTAATGTCGGTTTCAAAGGCGAGCACCTGTTGAGTACGCAGAGCCAGACGAGCCGCTTTTTCGCTAGGTAAGGCGATAGCTTCATCGAAACTATTTGTGTGTAGTGATTGGGTGCCACCGAGAACGGCTGCAAGTCCTTGAACAGCAACCCGAACGAGATTCACTTCTGGTTGCTGGGCCGTGAGTTGAACACCTGCGGTTTGGGTGTGAAAGCGCAGCATGTGTGACTTCGGATTCTTAGCACCGAATTCATCCCGCATGATTCGCGCCCACATCCTTCTGGCCGCCCGAAACTTTGCGACCTCTTCCAATAACGTGGTTCGCGAAACAAAGAAGAATGCAAGTCGTGGCGCGAAGTCGTCAATATCAAGACCCGCATCAATTGCTGCTTGAACATAGGCCTTGCCGTTGGAAAGGGTGAATGCAATTTCCTGCGCAGGGTTAGCTCCTTGTTCAGCCATGTGATAACCCGAGATCGAAATCGTGTTCCAGGTGGGAAGTTCGCTTTTGCAGTAGGAGAAAATATCGGTGATCAAACGCAGTGATTCTTGTGGCGGGTATATATATGTGCCACGGGCAATGTATTCCTTCAAAATATCGTTTTGAATTGTGCCATTGAGTTTGCTTGCGTCAATTCCATTTTCTTCGGCAACCAATTGGTACATGAGCAACAAAATCGCAGCGGTCGCATTAATCGTCATTGACGTTGAGACCTGATCCAGCGAAATGTCATTAAACAGTGCGCGCATGTCTTCAATGGAGTCAATGGCGACACCGACCCTGCCCACTTCACCATGAGCAAGTGGATTGTCTGAATCCATACCCATCTGCGTTGGTAGATCAAATGCAACGGAAAGTCCAGTCGTGCCCGCAGCCAGCAGTTGCCGGTAGCGCTCATTGGATTCAGCGGCCGTGCCAAAACCCGCGTACTGCCTCATGGTCCAGGGCCGGCCGGTGTACATACTGGGGTACACCCCGCGCGTGTACGGGAACGCTCCTGGCTCAGCTAGCTCGCTGCCCTCATCAAAATCAGCTAGGTCTGACCTGTCGTAGACCGGCTTAATATCAAACCCTGATTCGCTCATCCGCTGTTCTGACATGGGGACAGCCTACGACCATCGAATTATCTGGGTCCAAAATTGTTGTCCACAGCTTGCGCTTTGCCTATTTCAATTACGAAATAGGAGCAGTAACGTGAACGGGTGAGAGTCTCGGGAAAGTTTCGTCCGTGGTTCGGCTTGTAATTGTCGGGCATCCGGTGGAGCGTATGCTCGAACGTGGAATAAGCGAGAAGGATGTTTACCGCGCGCTCCACTCTTATGTGACCAGAATTGAAGGAAGAGGTGACTCGATTACCTATATCGGTCCGAGCGAAAGCGGGTCATTAATCAAAGTTTTCTTACTAAAACCTGGCTTGATCAATGGCGTAAACGAAGTTATAGTCAAGTCAGTTGCTTGGCACTGCGATCCAGGAGGAGCGTCATGATTGAAATTTCTCGAGACGGTGAATATTCATCGGACAATGCGGTGAATTGCGCCTACATCTATGTTGCTGGCTCGCCGGGAACCGACGCCGCGAGCGTTGCCAAAACAGTGCCCTTCTCCGACGAGATTTTGATCGATTTGGATCCTGATGGGAATCCAATCGGCATTGAACTTTTGAATCAGACTGCCAGGATTCCGATCGAATCCTTAATATCTGCCTTTCCAGCGCTGGAAAATGCGAGATCGCAGTTCTCCGCCCAAGTTGAAAGCATCTAAAGAAGACACATACTGCGCGGCATGTTTTTTCACTGCATCTATGGACCAAGTAGTGCCAATGGAACGACGGCTATTCCATCATGTCTGCGATAGGCCCTGGTCCCCGTAGTAATGACAATTCGATCAAGAAGGCTTGTTCCTAAATTCGATTCAAGCCAATTTAGGTGCCGGACATCATGATCGTGGATAACACTGGAGAATTTTGATTCGATCGCGATCACTTTGCCGTCAAGTCGTTCAATAATGAAATCAACTTCTTGTCGACCACCTTCACCCCGGTAGCGGTAGGTGCGTGATTCGATAACGTCAGCAAAGACCCTCAGGCTCATGACGGCACCCATGCCTCAAGGTCGTCGATAATATTTAAACGAGTCAGTACACCTATAAATGGCAATATGGTCGATCGCGCAGGAGCTGATTCCGATCCAGGATTGGCCGCGCGTCGAATCTTCTCCCAAGAAGCCGTTGACGCTGTTGCCGCTGCCAATACTTTAAGCCATGCACGCACCGACGCCGGACGCCGAACTCGCAATCCAAATTCCTCAAGTTCGACATCGACTATGCGGTTCAGGTACCCGTCCAATTGGACATTACGAGGGTGACCGGTTAATTCCTGAAACCCCGGGAATCCGGACTTCAAAATCTCATCGACATATTGGGTAAGTGAAAAATCTGAGGTTCCTGTGATTGATTCCCCGGGACTCTGCAGCAAACTACCCAGTGAAAGAGTTGGAACCGTGCAGCCTCTTTCCGGAAGTGTCAACGGGCGCATCCGAATTGTTGCAATGCGCCCAGCTCCTGGATGAGTCCCGGTTACGGGCGAGGATCCCGTTAATAAAAACTGCCCGCCTGCCCGATTGCGATCCACCGCGAATTTGACAGAGTCCCAAATCGTTGGAACGTTCTGCCATTCGTCTGGAAGAAAACCGCCGAAGAGATCCTCAACTCACTCGCACGATATATCCAACGAATCTCAGACGCAGGACACTAGTTCTTCTTTAGCGGTGGGGGTGCAGGTGGGAACTTCACGACAATGGGCTTGACTGGCCTATTCGTATGTTGCTGACCTTTTGTGAACTGTTGGCCGCGAATTTCGCGCCCACCCTTGTTCACGGAAGATGCCGGTTTAATATCGCCCGATTTTCTAAACGTCGACGGCGAAGTACTGGGTCTCGAGGAATTCATGAATTCCGGCGAAGCCACCTTCACGGCCCAGCCCTGATTGCTTCATGCCACCAAATGGTGCCGCCGGGTCAGAGGCAATGCCACGGTTGATTGCAACCATGCCCGACTCCATGCGGCGGGCAACCTTGATTCCTTCGCCGTTGTCTTTGGCAAAGACGTAGGACATCAAACCGTATTCGGTGTCGTTGGCCATGCGGACGGCTTCGTCGGTGCTGGAGACCGAAACAATTGGAGCAACCGGACCAAATATTTCATTGCGGGTAAGTACCGAGCCGTGTTCAACTCCGCGAACAATTCGTGGTGCAACGAATGCTCCCGTTTCGGGAGCGGTTCCCGCCTGGGTTACTTGCGCGCCTTCGTTCTCGGCTTCCCCAATCAGCTCCAGAATCTTGTCCCGCTCCTTGTCACTGACCATGGCGCCAAGTTCATTGCCGGGATCAATTCCTGGACCAATTTTGAGCCCGCGCAATGCTGCTTCAAACTTGTCTGCGAACTCGCCACTAATTGATTCGTGAACATAGAACCTGTTGGCTGCGGTGCAAGCCGAGCCACCATTACGCATTTTTGCAATCATGGCGCCTTCAACAGCGTGATCAACATTAGAACCCTCAAGAACAATGAATGGAGCGTTCCCACCAAGTTCCATTGAACTTGGAAGAACTCGGTCAGCCGTTTGCTTCAACAATAACTTGCCAACGTAGGTGGATCCGGTGAATGACAAGGTAGCAACCCGTGGGTCGGCCAGAATCGCACTGGATACTTCACCCGATTGAGAAGTCGTCACAATGTTCACAACACCCGCGGGGGCACCGGCCCGTTCCAGAACCTCACCAATCCAGAGTGCAGTCAGCGGTGTTTCGCCAGGGGGCTTGATCACTGCCGTACAACCTGCGGCCAAAGCTGGACCCAGCTTGCGGGTGATCATGGCAGCCGGGAAGTTCCACGGGCTGATCATGTAGGCGACACCCATCGGGCGGTGATCGGTGATGATTGTTTTGTCGCGATTGGGCGCGTAACGAAAGCCACCCTCAACCCGGGAAGCTTCCTCGGAGAACCAGCGGAAGAACTCGGCTGCGTAGAGCGCCTCGCCCATGGCGTCGCGCCAGGCTTTGCCGTTCTCAAGGGCAATCAGCCTGGCACAGTCATCAATTTCTGAGACCATAATGTCGAAGGCTTTACGCAGGATCTCGGCGCGAACTCGAGCCGGAGTCAGTGACCAGGTCTGGAAGGCCTCGTGCGCTGCATCTACCGCTTGGATTCCCTCGGCAACGCCGGCATCGCCGATTGTTGCCAAGGTGCCGTAGGACGCTGGGTTGATCACATTAAGCCCAGCAGCCGTCGCGATCCACTCTCCCCCAATCAGCAGGCGGGTTGGCGTACTAGCCGGTAAAGCTTCAGACATTGATGTAGTGGACACGAGGTGCCTTTCATGTGGTTGGGTGCAGGATAAATCTAGTCCTAACCCCTCAATCATGGTCACAGTGTGACTCGATCCACAGCCAGTGGCGCCTAGGTGGCTATTTGGGGTGATGGGGTTAGCATTGAACAGTTATGCGACCACGACCCCACCTGCAGCGAAGAATGTTTCCCGTCATTGGACTCGCGACTACCTTGGTACTGACCTTTGGAACGGTCCCGGCACTGGCGGCTCCAGGTTTGAACCCGGTGGGTGGCGAGCAGCTCACCGGCAAGGGCAAGATCGTCACCTTGGGTTAAGGATCAGATCCATTACCTGATATCTGGGCAAAGACCTGGGTGGTCGCCAATGCTGACACCGGTGAGATCTTGGCTGCAAAAGGTCCACATGTTTTGCGGGCACCGGCCAGTACCTTGAAAACCTTGACCGCACTCACTTTGATTCCCCAATTAGATCCAGCAACCTCAATTAAAGCAAAGAAGCGGGCAGTAAATATCTACGGCACCAAAGTCGGTTTAGTTCGTGGTCGCGATTACACCGCCAATGATCTTTTTTATGCACTGCTGTTGCCAAGTGCCAATGACGCAGCGATGGCCTTAGCCCAAGGCGCTGGCACCGTCAAATCTACTTTGGCACAAATGAATCAGGTTGCCGGCTCCATTGGTGCACTAGATACCGTGGCCAAGAACCCCAGCGGACTTGATTCACCCGGCCAGGTATCAAGTGCTTACGACCTTGCCACAATTGGTCGCTCAGCATTGGCCATGCCGTATTTCCGAGAAGTTGTCGCCACCAAGCAGCACGAGTTCCCCAATAAGAAAAAATCTAAAACGATTTACACTCAAAATCGAATGTTGCTTGGCAATTTCGAAGGCACAATCGGCTTGAAAACCGGCTACACCACAAATGCTGGGCGGACCTTTGTCGGAGCAGCGGAACGTCAGGGAACGACCTACATTGTTTCGCTGATGGGAATCAAAGAAGCTAGCTCAAGCGCAGCCGAAAAACTTTTGACCTGGGCTTTTGCAAATGCTGACACGGTTACCCCGATCGGGGTACTGGGGCAAAATACCCTCCCTGCGACTAGCTTCACTACCACTGCACAATCAGGTGCCGACACCCCAGCCGATTCGTTGGTTGCTTCTCAACCAACGAGCACAGTTACCGCTGGCTCCAACCTTGATGGCTTGGCAGTCGGCTGGATGCTGTTATTTGCAGCGATAATCGCTTTTGTTCTCTACGGAGTCCGGTCGGCTTTCACCCAACGAAAGAACCGCGGTCGATTAGCCCATAAAGGAAAAATTACCCTCGAGGGTTAGCGGGGAAACCAATTTGTTGATAGACGTGATCAAGTGTTGGCGCCGCAGCTTCGCGGGCTTTCTGGGCTCCCTTATTCATCAAGGACTCAAGTTCAGCTGGGTCGGTTAGTAGTTCATTAACTCTGGTGCGAATCGGCTCAACGATTCCCAGCACAATTTCTGCAGTTTCCTTTTTCAAATCCCCGTAACCTCGCCCGGCATATTCGGATTCTAGAACATCAATTGACTTTCCGGTGATGGCTTTCTGCAGAGTCAACAAGTTAGAAACTCCGGGTTTGGTTTGCTCGTCAAAGCGCACTTCGGCGTCAGAGTCTGTTACTGCACTCTTGATCTTTTTTTCAGCCGCCTTGTTTTCATCAAGTAGGAATACGCAACCACTGGGGCTTGATTTGCTCATCTTGGCGGTGGGATCTTGTAAGTCAACAATTCGGCTGGTTTCCTTTACCATCATAACTTCGGGCACCGCAAACGTTTCACCAAATTTTGAATTAAACCTCTGTGCTAAGTCACGAGTAAGTTCAAGATGCTGGCGCTGATCCTCGCCTACGGGGACACCATTTGCTTGATAGAGCAAAATATCTGCTGCCTGCAAGATCGGGTAGGTGAACAAACCAACCGTCGAGCGGTCATTACCCGCCTTGGAGCTTTTGTCTTTGAACTGGGTCATGCGACTTGCCTCGCCAAAACCGGTTTGGCATTGCAGCACCCAAGAAAGTTGGCTGTGGGCCGCTACTTGGCTCTGCGCAAAAACTGTGCATTTGTCGGGGTCTAGGCCAATTGCCAGTAACTGGGCGAAGGATACGAGCGTGCGCTTTCGCAACAGCTGCGGATCGTGGTCAACGGTGATGGCGTGTTGGTCTACCACGCAAAAAAATGAATTATGACTTTCTTGGAGTTTCACCCACTCCTGCAGAGCTCCCAAGAGGTTGCCAATGTGGAATGAATCGGCGGTTGGCTGGATACCGGAAAAGATTCTGGGTTTTCGGTTACTGTTCGTCACCGTCGTATTCTTCCTCACTACTCATTTCGTGGGTCACCACCCGCACCCTGGCCACCCGACGGACATCAAGCTCGGTAACTTCAAATTCATAGTTACCTAAGGGAACGGTGTCGCCGATCTGCGGTAACTGCCCTAACTGGGAAATAATAAAACCGGCAATCGTTTCAAATGGCCCCTCGGGCAGTTCTATTGAAGTTTGATCCTCAAAGTCATCACGATTGAGAAGCCCGTCGACGGTTATTTCGCCGATGGCACTCGGCTCATGCGCTGGGGCCTCAACATCGTACTCGTCTTTGATGTCACCGATGAGTTCCTCAACCAGATCCTCCATGGTGACCAGCCCGGCGGTGCCGCCGTATTCATCTTGGACCATGGCTAAGTGAGCGCGCAGGCGTCGCATTTCATTAAGAGTGCCGAGAACTTCTTTGCTCGCTGGGAAGGTCATGACTTCACGCGCGAGCTTGCCCACGTGAATACTTGTGTCTTTAAGGTCAGGGTCGAGTAGATCACGAATATGCACGAATCCGACGACTTCATCAGCGCTACCCCTAATCACTGGATAACGCGAATGAGGTTGGTCAGAAATCAAACGAATTGCTTTGGCCACTGACATTGATGCATCTAAGAAGGAAACTTCAGTGCGAGGCATCATGACTTCCCGCAATTCGCGCTCCCCTGCTGCAAAAATGTCGTCAATCATTTCGCGCTCTTCAACACTGAGGTCTCCGTGCGCTGCCACGAGGTCGCGAAGTTCTTCACCGCTCATCTGTTCTTTTGCAGCTTTCGGGTCAATCCCGAACAGTCGGACAATTACATTCGTTGATGCACTCAAGGCCGCAATAAATGGTCTCGTGATTTTGGCAGTGAATTCGATAGGTCCGGCGACAAACAGCGCAACCTGCTCAACCCGCTGCAGCGCGATCCGCTTGGGTACCAATTCACCCAGCACAAGGGAGATGTAGGCGATCACTACTGTCGTCACGATAAATGCAATCGTGCTGGCCGCTGTACTACTTAGCCCTAAGTCTTGTAGCGGCACGGCAAGCTCGGGTGCGATCGTCGCAGCACCAAACCCAGCCGAAATAAAACCGGCGAGGGTTACCCCGACCTGACCGGCCGCCAAGAAGCGGCCCGGGTCAGCGGTTAAGCCAGCGAGCGTGCGCCCTCTTTTGGAATTCTCAGCTAAGCGGGCAACTTGGCTTTCCCGCACTGACACCAAAGCCAGTTCTGCCGCTGCAAAAAATCCACCGATCAAGACAAAAACTAAGATCACACCAAAGTTGACCAAGGTATCGCTCACGGCCTAACAATAGGAGTTCGAGGTGTTTAGCCACTGATGGCGGGTTTGACCTCTACCGAGACCGACTTTCCCAGTTCCTGGGAAAGTCAGACGTTACAGGCGTCATCCTCATGATTTTTGTCCGACTTTCCCAGTTCACCCGCCCAGTTCACTGGCCGGTAACTCTGGGATAAGTGTCAGCAGGACGGGAAGAGTTGGACATATGAGCAACGAAATGCCGGAGTTTTGCCCGACTTTCCCAGGAACTGGGAAAGTCGGGCGTTGGGTGGTTAACGCATTGCTCCCTGCAGGCGGGTGTCAATTGCGCTCAGGAAATCTTGGGTGGTGAGCCACTTTTGCTCGGAGCCAACCAACATGGCCAAGTCCTTGGTCATGTCACCTGCTTCAACTGTTTCAATGCAGACCCGCTCAAGTGTGCGAGCGAATTCGCTCACCTCTGGCGTGCTGTCCAGAACACCGCGGTGTTCCAGTCCGCGCGTCCAAGCAAAAATTGATGCAATCGGGTTGGTTGAGGTTGGCTTTCCTTGTTGGTGCTGGCGATAGTGGCGGGTCACTGTGCCGTGGGCTGCTTCAGCCTCAACCGTCTTGCCATCGGGTGTCATCAGCACACTGGTCATCAGGCCAAGTGAGCCAAAACCTTGGGCGATGGTGTCAGATTGCACGTCACCGTCATAATTCTTGCACGCCCAGACGTAGCCGCCTTCCCACTTCATTGCGGCAGCCACCATGTCGTCGATCAACCGCTGTTCATAGGTAATTCCCGCTGTTTCAAACTCGTCTTTGAATTCGTTCTCAAATATTTCCGCAAAAATATCTTTGAACTGACCGTCGTAGGCTTTAAGGATTGTGTTCTTAGTGGACAGGTAGACGGGGTAACCGCGGCCCAGCCCGTAACGCATTGATGCACGTGCGAAGTCCCGGATCGACTCGTCCAAGTTGTACATTCCCATGGCGACGCCACTGGCAGGAAAATCGAAGACGTTGAATTCCAGTGGCTCGGAACCGTCAGTTGGGGTGAAGGTCATCGTGAGCGTTCCCGCGGTGGGCACCTTGAAATCGGTGGCTTTGTATTGATCACCAAATGCGTGGCGGCCAAGAATGATTGGCTTGGTCCAACCGGGAACAAGGCGTGGAATATTAGAAATGATAATTGGTTCACGGAAAATAACGCCACCGAGGATGTTGCGAATCGTTCCATTTGGTGACTTCCACATTTTTTTCAGCCCAAACTCTTCAACGCGGATTTCATCTGGGGTGATGGTTGCGCACTTCACGCCAACGCCATGTTTCTGAATTGCATGTGCTGAGTCGATTGTGACCTGGTCGTCGGTTGCATCACGGTTTTCCATGCTCAAGTCGTAATACTTCACGTCAATATCAAGGTACTTCTCAATCAGTTCAGCTTTAATGAAATGCCAAATGATTCGGGTCATTTCATCGCCGTCGAGTTCAACGACCGGATTGATAACCTTGATTTTTTGCGAGATGTGAATTACTCCTTGAATGTGGGCTTAGTGAAATGCGTGATTAGAGAGCGGAAACGTCGGCTTGCTTGGCTTTGACTGCTTCGTATGCTTCAACGAGTAGTGCTTTTTCTGAATCGGTGAGTGGGGTTTCCACGATCTTCTTGATTCCCTCTTTGCCAATTTCAGCTTCAACTCCGAGGTAAGCACCGGCGAGACCATATTCGCCATCAACCCATGCGCACACGGGCATTACCTTTCCTGAGTTTTCATGAACTGCGCGTGCCATTCGGGCGGCTGCAGCCGACGGGGCATAGTAAGCGGAACCAGTTTTCAACAGTGCAACGATTTCGGCTCCACCATTGCGAGTGCGCTCAACGAGTTCGTCAATCTGGGCCTGTGTGAGCAACTCACTCAGTGGTTTTCCATCAACACTGCATGCAGATGCGACGGGAACCATGGTGTCACCGTGTGAACCGAGGGTCAGAGTGGTTACCGATCCCACGGGGACATTGAGTTCTTCTGCGACAAAATGTGAGAAGCGGGCCGTGTCCAGCATTCCCGCCTGGCCAATCACTCGGTTGTAGGGGAACTTGGTAACAAGTTGCGCGAGTGCGGTCATTTCGTCAAGTGGATTAGCAACGTTGATCACAATGCAATCCGGTGCATGCTTGACAATGTTCTCACACACCCCGCGCATGATGTTTGCGTTTGTTTCAAGGAGGTCCATGCGACTCATGCCTGGCTTGCGTGGCAAGCCAGCCGTCATGATCACGATCTCTGAACCGGCAATAGCTTCGTAGCCGCTGCCGTCCATTCCCGTGGTTTGACCAACAAGTTTCGTTTCAAAACCTTCAATCCACCGTGACTGATTCATGTCGAGTGCAAGGCCTTCAGCTTTTCCATCAACGACGTCGGTGAGAACAACTGTTTCAAAAATGTCGTATTCAGCGAGACGCAATGCAGTTGTTGAACCATAGAAACCTGCGCCAATCACTGAGATTTTGCCAGAGCGAGCCATGAGTTATCCCCTTTGTGGATGTACGGGCTGAAAATAAAATATCTTGACGTCAAGATACCGCCCCACGCCCACCTTTTTCAGTTCGGGGCAGGAACCCATAGAGCAAATATGGTCAATCCCACACCCAACACCGTCAAAATAGCCACGTCGACGCTTTTCGAGCGAACCGCGAGCATGCCAGCCTGGTTCTCGGGCAGGAAAAGGCGAAGGAATATTGCCAACACAACACTTACCGCGAGCACCAATGAGCCTCGCCGGAAATGGTCGGTCGCCACAAAAATCATCGATAAACCAATTCCCAGCATAACCAGTGAAATGGGCCATTCCCGAAATCTCGATCTCGGAAGCCGGTGCACATTTTCCTCACGTGAATTTGCCATCGAATCACTAGCCTTTGGCTAGTTCCTCGGCACGTGCCACGACATTGGCCAACAACATGGCGCGGGTCATGGGTCCGGTTCCACCCGGCATTGGCGCGAGGAATCCAGCGACGTCAATTACGTCGGGGGCAACGTCTCCCACCAAACCAGCATCTGTGCGCGTGATTCCAACGTCAAGAACTGCGGCACCGGGCTTAACGTCCGCTGCCTTAATAATCCCCGGGACACCAGCCGCCGCAACAATGATGTCGGCGCGCTTGAGCTGCGCCGAAAGATCCTTCGTGCCTGTATGGCAAAGGGTCACGGTTGCATTCTCACTTTTGCGGGTAAGCAAAAGACCCAGCGGTCGGCCAACGGTGACTCCGCGACCCA
>JBDNFH010000068.1:0-12298 GCA_041689915.1 Candidatus Nanopelagicales bacterium
CATATTCCTTAAGAATCGCAATAGCATCAGCTACCGATTCTGTCGGGTGGGTGTGCACGAAATCAGGCAGGTGGCCATCACTGGACTTGGCCTTCAATACATTGCCAATCGTCTGGTCCGTGTCCGCTTGAATGAAACCGTAGGTGGACAACCAGTCGTCGTTGAACACTTTGGAGAGGTAACCGCGACCAGAGTCTGGCAGCAGTACAACAACCAACGATCCAGGTTCGGCTTTAGCTGCAACCCGAAGGGCTGCAACAACTGCCATGCCACAAGAGCCGCCAACGAGGAGTCCCTCTTCACGTGCCATGCGGCGAGTCATCTCAAATGAGTCTTTGTCAGAGACCGCAATAATTTCGTCCGCGATCTTGGGGTCATAGGCAGTTGGCCAGAAGTCTTCGCCAACTCCTTCGACCAGGTACGGGCGACCTGAACCACCCGAATAGACAGAGCCTTCGGGGTCTGCGCCAATTACTTTGACCTTGCCGTTGCTGGCTTCTTTTAGGTAGTGACCGGTGCCTGAGATCGTGCCTCCCGTGCCAACACCCGCAATAAAATGCGTGATGGTGCCGTCAGTTTGATCCCAAATTTCTGGCCCGGTTGTTTCATAGTGTGAACGTGCATTATTTGGATTCGAGTACTGATCCGGCTTCCAAGCACCGGGATGAGTTGATAGCCGGTCGCTGACACTGTAATAAGAACGTGGGTCTTCGGGATCTACCGCGGTTGGGCAAACAACGACTTCGGCGCCATAGGCTTTCAAAACGTTGCGCTTGTCTTCGGAGACCTTGTCCGGGCAGACGAAAATACACTTGTAGCCGCGCTGCTGGGCAACCATGGCCAAGCCAACACCAGTGTTACCACTCGTTGGTTCAACGATTGTTCCACCCGGTTGCAAGGAACCGTCTTTTTCAGCCGCGTCAATCATGCGCTTAGCGATTCGATCTTTCACAGAACCACCGGGGTTTACGTATTCAACCTTGGCCACGACCGTGACACCGTCAGGGACAATTCCCTGGATTACCTTGTTCAACTTCACCAAGGGTGTGTTGCCAATCAATTCAATTACCGAGTCATAAATCTGCACGGCACAACCTTACGTGGGTTTTTATTCAGTGCCGCATGCGACTATCAAGTACAGAGGTTATGCATATGCTTTGCACGTGGAATCCGTTCGCGAGGAAATGCTGCGCGAGCTTGATCGCATCACAATTCGGTTAGCCAGCCTCAACCCTGAACGCCTTGCTGCGATGGATGAACCAATCTACGAATGCGCGAAGGTGATCTGGGGTTCAACACCGAAGTGCGAGCATGAACTCCACAAAGTTGGTCCAAGTGCCTATGCCGCACAACTCACAGTTCTGACACGTGACTTGCTCGCACGAAACCCTGAAGGTGAACCGACTGCTGCCGCAGCACTTACCGAGCTGCGACGAGCGCTCCCTTAGTCGCGACCGGCCAGAATCGACAGGAAGCGCAGGATCTCAAGGTAGAGCCACACCAAAGTGACAAGTAGGCCGAAGGACAACCTCCAGGATTCGCGCTCTGGTAGCCCCATGGAGATTCCCTGCTTGATCGCTTCAAAGTCAAGCATTAAAGCAAATGATGCAAGGAGCACGCCAGCTGCGCACAGGAGCAAGCCCCAACCGCCAACACCGTAGAAGCCCCAACCGCCGCCAACACCGAACATCGCACCGACGAGGGATGCCATAGCAATGACGAAGTAACTGATCATGGCAGCCATGAAAATTCGCATGAACTTGCCGTTGACCTTGACAATCCCGGTTCCGTAGAGGAACAGCATCACGCCGAATGCGGTAAGCGTGCCAATAATTGCCTGGCTGACCAGCCCTTGGTAATTCTGGGCCAGGGCCATCTGGTCATAGGCCCAACTGATTGACCCCAGCATGAGGCCGGCAAAAGTCGCGTAGAGAACAACCAGTACCGGTGAAACTTCTTTTTTGAATGCGTTGGTAAGACCAAATGCCAATGAACCAATCAACCCGATCCACAGCACTGCAGGCACACTAGGAACAAGCGCCCAGCCAACGAAAGCCATGATGACGGTGATGACAAACAGAATCGTGCTTTTGACGACCACGTCAGCGAATGTCAGGCGAGCCCCACCACCAGCGGTGATGGTGTCAAACTCTGTTTGAGTACCGGCGGAACCGCCAGCAGCTTGGGTGTAGGCCGACTGGCCTTCAGCATAGGCGAAGCCGTCGCCTTTGGCTGGCACTTCATAGCGCTTGAGAATTGGATTTGCGGTCTGTGAGAATCGTGAAGCCATGGCCATAGGGTAACAAATAATCAGGAAATGGACAACATCAATTTGTCGCACTTACCCCAGCACAATCGTGGGAATCGAGCATGAAAGTGAATATGTCAAAGATGCGATATCGCCTTAAATCTATAACTCCGAAAATTTCAAAAATATGCAGTGTTTTCTCGAGGGAAGGAATTTACGACTCTTACTCGCGTGGGCCAAAAACGGCGCTTTTTGAGCCGGATCTGGTCTACGAAAACTGCATTGTCCTAGACAAACGCACGAAAGCGTGTCCCCGGTGGGATTTGAACCCACACTGTGCCGGTTTTAAGCCGGGTGTCTCTGCCGATTGGACTACGGGGACGAGAAGGTCGCCCTTCTAGGGCGTAACCCTATCTACTGGCTAACAGCTCCCGGTACCAACGAGCACTGTCTTTTGGGGTGCGCTCACCCGTTGCTGGATCCACCCGGATCAGGCCGAATTTCTTGGTCCAGCCCGATGCCCATTCCAGATTGTCCATTAGGCTCCAGGCAAATAAACCGCGCACGTCAATTCCTTGGCTGCGCGCAGCAATAGCTTGTTCAATATGATCCTTTAGGTAGGCGATCCGGCGTGGATCTTGGACTCCGTCGGGTAGAGCCAATCCGTTTTCACAGATCCACTGAGGAACACCTGGCAGGGCCTCGTTGATTTGTTGAAGTGCCAGGAGTAAGCCTTCAGAGAAAACCTCCCAACCCATGTCGGTGAGTTCCCCGCGAGGGGCAAAACTCACCGGTGGGCAAGCCGGGAACATGGAGGTGTCTTGCCCGATTGCCACGATTTCGCTCACTCCTGGGGCCGCGATGCGATTTACCGTGTAGTAGTTCTCGCCCACCCAATCAATTTTGGTTGACAACACTGCTCCGTCTTCAACTTTCACGAATGACCAGTGCGTCAATTCCTTGCAGGACTCCCGGGTTAACTCGGTAACACCTTTGCCGGCCAAAAGATCAAGGAAGATTCTATTTTGCATTCCATCAATGTGCTCGGTCTCTGAATCCAGGTCAGGTGACTCAGCCAAACAAGGGATGATGTTGAGCACAATTCCAATATTGGTGGCGCCAACTTCACGCATTGCATTGACTGCAAGGCCGTGACCAAGAATCAAGTTGTAGGCAGCCTCAAGGGAGACACCGGGCTCGGTCCGACCTGGCGCAAAATAACCAGCGCAGTAACCAAGAAAAGCCGAGCACCACGGCTCATTCAGAGTTGCCCATTGACTAACGCGGTCACCAAAGTGGGCAGCCATTGCCTTTGCATAATCTGCGAATTTAAATGCGGTGTCGCGGTTTGACCAGCCGCCCTCGTGTTCAAGAACTGCCGGGGTATCCCAATGGAACAGGGTTGCTACGGGCGTGATGTTGCGCGCTGCGAGTCCGTCGACAAGGCGGTCGTAGAAATCAAGTCCCGTGGGTGCCAGTTCACCTGATCCGTTCGGCATGACACGTGACCAACTAATGGAGAAACGGTACGTATCAACACCCAGCCATGCGAGCAAATCGAGGTCTTCGTCGAGTCGATTCACGTGATCACACGCTGGTTCACCCGTTGCTCCATCAATTACTTTGCCTGGTATTGCAGAGAATTCATCCCAGTTAGCCACACCTCGACCGGTAACATCACCTTCAATTTGCCACGCAGAGGTTGCAACCCCAAGTTCGAAATCTGCAGGGACAGCAAGGCCTTCGAAGTTACGCGCATGCGGACTCATTGGCGTAACTCAACCCTTCACTGAACCGGCAAGCAAACCTCGGACAAAGAATCGTTGAAGCGAGAAGAACACGATTAATGGCACGATAATTGCAATGAATGCACCCGCAGTAATCAAGTGCAACTGGGCACCGTAGGAGCCCTTAATAGTTGCCAGGTAGCTGGTGATCGGCGCAACGTTAGGCGTTCCACCCACGAAAGTAATAGCAACGAGCAGGTCGTTCCACACCCAGAGGAACTGGAAGATTGCGAAAGAGGCAATCGCGGGTATAGACAGGGGTAAAACAATTTTGCGGAAGATTAAAAAATGACCGGCTCCGTCAACTCGAGCGGCTTCCATGAGATCTCGGGGTAATTGCGCCATGAAATTATGCAGTAGAAAGATCGCAAGTGGAAGCGCGAACATGGTGTGGGCAATCCACAGGGGAATATACGTGCCCGCTAACAGTGATTGCTGGGAACCTGGTTTATTCAAATCTGGGAAAATCGGAATGTCACCGATGCTCCAGCCGAGATTAAACATTTGCAGTAGTGGGAGCAGTGCCATTTGAAGTGGTACAACCTGCAGGGCGAAAATCCCGAAGAAAATCCAGATGGATCCTTTGAATGGGACCCATGCGATTGCGTAGGCGGCCATGCTAGCAAGGATCAATGGGAAGATTGCGGCCGGAATTGCGATTGCAAAAGAGTTGAAGAAATACGGCATGATGCCGGTTCCCATCGTCGTTCCACCAGTGATTACCTCAGCGTAGTTACTGAACGTGACTGCCGGATTGCGAAAGAAAGTCCACCATCCCGTGTTCTGGGCATCAGCTGACGGCCTAAAACTGGTAACGAGAAGACCAACGATTGGAATGGTCCACAGGATCGTGATGATCGCGACCACAAATACTGCCCAAGGACTGCTGAGCTTGCGGCGAGCCGCCTCTTTAATTGTCGGTTTTCCGTTGTCTGGGCCTGGTAAAACTATAAACTCGGGTGCTTCAACGCTCATCGGATTGCCCGTTCCTTTCGAAGCTGGATTACGTTGTAAATAATCAGTGGGATCACACCAATGAAAAGAACAACCGCTAATGCATTTCCATGCCCTTGATTAAATTGGACGAATGATTGGGCATACATTTCATTCGCAACAACTTGAGTTCCGAAGTTTCCATTGGTCATTGTTCGAACAATGTCGAAGATTTTCAGGACTGCAATCATGATCGTGGTGAGAACCACAATCAAGGTTGCGCGGATCATGGGGATGGTCACTCGGCTAAAGAGCTTCCAGCCCGCCGCACCGTCAAGTTCAGCGGCTTCCACCACATCAGGGGAAATGTTTTTGATCGCAGCGGAGAGCACAACCATAGCGAACCCAACCTGGATCCAGATCATGATGATCATGAGCAGGTAGTTGTTAAAGGGCTGCCACAGAATCCAGTTAGGTAGCTCCTCTACTCCAAACCACATCACAATTTGGCTTAGGAGACCAACCTGGTCACTGGTGGGAGGCCGGTATTCGTAGATGAGTCCCCAGATAATGCTGGCCCCGACAAATGAGATTGCCATGGGCATGAAGATTAAACTCTTAGCGACCGACTCGCGTTTCATACGGTCAAGCAGTAACGCGAGGGTTAAGCCAAGACCGGTTGATGCAATAGGGGTGATCACAATCCACAAGATTGTGTTGGTCAACGTGCCCCACTGGGTTTCGAAAATCCAGGAGTAATTATCGAAGCCAATAAATTCTTTCTGGTCTGCATCTAGGAAACTGCCATAGATCGTTCGTCCGGCGGGAACGATCAAGCCCATGGTTACCAGGATCACGGCGGGGCCAAGGAAAACAGCGATTGCGACCGGTCCTTGCAGTTTGCCGCGGATGCGACCACCAATAAGAAACAGCACGAGTAGAACGGCAAGGAAGAGAGCAATTGCGGCTGCGGCGCTACCTAGTTTCGGTAGACCGTTGAGTAGTTCATCCACTCATTTCCCCTTCGCCGTGGAAATAACATTCCAACGAAAAAATTGATTCTCAGTCTTTCAGAAAATAAAACTGCCGGAGTGAACTTCAGCATATTGCTGACTCACTCCGGCAGTTCCCTTGAACCGTTAACTACTACCTAGCGATCTAAGGACAGAACCTTAGGAAGCTGGCCAAGCAGCATCGATTGCCTTGAGAACTTCAGCCGTTGGCTTGTCCTCGGCAATCCATGCGGTCATTTCGGTCCACATTGCACCCGCACCAACAGCTGCTGGCATGAGGTCAGATGCGTCGAAACGGAAGGTGCCGCCAAGGTCGGTCAAGTACTGAGCCGACAGCTGGTCGATTGTGCCTTCTGCGTAGGTGTCCAATGGGACGCCGCTGTTAGCGGAAACCCAGGTACCAAGTGATGCCCTGCTAGTTGCGAATTCGGCAGAAGAGAGGTAGTTCTGAACTGCTGCAACCTCTGAACGATCTGCGAATGCAGCCACAAACTCGCCACCACCGACAACAGGCTGCGGTGCGACTGCATCGTCAATTGCTGGGAGGTAGAAAGCGAATACATCGCCATCGGGGCCAACAGTTGCGCCCTCTTGGAAGTTGCCCCAGAAGCTAGCGTAGAAGCTGGCCTGCTGAAGCATTCCGCACTCGCCCTTGAGAATCGGTCCACCGGCATCCTGGAATCCCGTTGTTGCGATTGTTTGAACGTTTCCGAACCCACCGTTTACGTAGTCGGCATTCTTCATCCAACCAGCGAGTACGTCCATGGCAGCGGTAACTTCAGGAGAATCGAACAGCAGTTCGTGGCTAACCCACTTGTCATAGGTCTCTCCACCGTACATGCGAAGCATGATCTGCTCGAGCCAGTCAGTTGCTGGCCAACCTGTTGCGCCACCGGACTCAAGGCCACCGCACCATGGCTTTACGCCGTCAGCGACCATCTGATCCGAGAGTGCCCACAGTTCATCCCACGTGGTGGGAACCGTGTAGCCATTAGCTGCGAATGTCTTTGGTGAGTACCACACGAATGACTTCATGTTGGAACCAAGTGGTGCTGCGTAGAAGGTTCCGTCGACGGTGCCGTAGGACTTCCAGGCTGGGTTCCAGTAAGTGTCTACATTGGATACGGTGCCGTCTGGTGCGGCAACGGGGCCACCGTCAGCGACCAGCTTGGCAAGTAAGCCTGGTTGTGGAATGAACGCGATATCAGGTGCGTTACCACCGGCGATTCGAGTAGGAAGCTGTGCTTCAAACTGATCGCTTCCTTCGTAGACAATATCAATTCCGGTGCAAGATTCGAATTCACTCCATGCTTGCTCGAACAAACCCTGCTCTGGAGGGAGGATTGAGGTGAAGATGCTCACTGACGCACCTTCATTACCCATGTAGCCTGAATAGGCTTCACAGCCCGCGGCGACGTCGGTTGTGGCTTCGTCAGTTGCGCTTGCTCCATCTGGTGCGCTTGCTTCGTCGGTTGCACTCGTATCGGTGGAACCGTCACTCGAACATGCGGCGAGCAACATAAGGGTTGCTACACCACCGGCGAGGACTGCTGCCCCGCGGCGCCGCTTTAATGTGGTCATTGAATCTCCTTCTTGAACTCAAAGTCAAGGAAGGTCCTCAACTCGCTTGCTAGATCTGCTTCATAACGCGTTCTTAAGCACTCGGGACGGTCTTAAGTAAACGCTGTCATCGTCTACCTTCTGACCCCTTCTTCGCAAGCCGAAATCGTGTAACAACCTCATGTAACAATTAACAATTTGGTATCACCCTCTATGTTTGGTCGTTCCCAAGACGCAGAAGCCACAATTCGCTACGGTTACGAACCAGAAAACTGAATAGCCAAAAATTTCCTCCACAACGGATCGTCCGGCACGTACCTGCCGGTGGAAGGTAAGACAAAAATGACCCAATCAGTTCGTTTCGACGACGTATCACTGCTCTACCCGGGAGGCACTGTTCCCGCGGTGAGCCACCTCAACCTCACTGTTGAAAAAGGTGAGTTCCTCGTTCTCGTCGGTCCCTCAGGCTGTGGAAAGTCCACCTGTCTACGCATGGTGGCTGGCCTTGAGCCCATCTCTGATGGCAAAATTTTTATCGGAGATAGAGATGTCACCCATTTGGCTGCCAAGGACCGCGATATCGCAATGGTGTTCCAGAACTACGCTCTCTACCCGCACATGTCTGTGGGCGAAAACATGGCCTTTGCACTGAAGATCCAAAAGGTTTCAAAGGACGAGATTGCACGCCGAGTAAAAGAAGCTGAGGCCTTGCTCGACCTGACCGAATATGTCGATCGCAAGCCAAAAGCACTTTCCGGTGGTCAGCGCCAGCGAGTTGCAATGGGTCGTGCAATTGTTCGTGAGCCACAAGTTTTTCTTATGGATGAACCACTTTCAAACCTTGATGCAAAACTGCGCGTGCAAACTCGCACACAAATTGCTGCATTGCAGCGACGACTTGGCACTACGACGGTTTATGTCACACACGACCAGGTCGAAGCAATGACCATGGGTGACCGGGTTGCGGTACTTAAAGATGGCATCCTTCAGCAGGTTGATACCCCTCGCGCACTCTACGACGAGCCGGCAAATGCCTTTGTTGCAACGTTTATTGGCTCACCCAGCATGAATGTCATTGACGCAAAAATCATTGATGGCGGAGCGGAATTTGGTGGCACCGTCCTTCCCATTGAACGTGATGTACTCGCTAAGGCCGAAGGTGATCATGTTCTCGTCGGCGTCCGACCTGAAGACCTAAACCTTGCTGAATCCGGCCCGGAAATGAAAGTCACGTTGGTTGAAGAACTTGGCGCCGACACCTTTGTTTACGGAACAACACCAGATGGCGTCAATGAGCTCGTTGCTCGTTCGCGCGGATTTACCTCCCCTCGAGTCGGTGACATGGTGCATGTTGATCCACAGCGCACCTACGTGTTTAAGGCGACCGGATTGCAAGAGCGCCTCAAGTAATAACGCGAAACCATCTCGCACAATCGGGTGGCAAAACTCCAGTTTTGTCGCCCGACGCATTTACGGTCTCACTATCAAGGAGTACTTCGGCTTCGTGCAAAAAATCGGGGAGCAGGCATTCACCACTCCCTGTATTGACTGCGATGTGGATTCCGTTTTCACGCGCAAAAATCATCACATCAGGATCGGCGAACTCAACAAAACTAACTTCTCCAGTAAATTTAGTGCGCAACTTCAAACTGCGCTCATAAAGTTTCAGAGTGCTGTCTGGTTGGTTCTGCTCAAACTCAACCGTAAGTTCGGCCCAGTCATTAGGTTGCGGCAACCAAGTGTGAACCCCAGATTCGGTAAAGCCGTAGGGCGGTTCAATACCGCACCACGGCAGCGGCACCCGGGCACCGTCTCGCCCCTTTTGGGACCCCCCGGTGCGAAAGTAGACGGGGTCTTGCCGATCTGAATCACTGAGTGCGGCGTCGGGTAATCCCAGTTCTTCACCTTGGTAGACATAAATCGAACCAGGCAATGCATGGGCAACCAACGTCAGTGCGCGCGCACGCGCCAATCCTTTTTCTCCACCGCCGAGTCTGGAAGCCACCCTGGGTGAGTCGTGATTGGACAGAGCCCAAGTAGGTGGGGCGCCAACTACATGGACTGCGGCAATCGCTTGTGCAATAGTTTCACGCAAAACAGATGCTTTCCACGCGACGACCAAGAAGTCAAAGCTGAAAATTTGATGCAGCGAGGTTGGTGAGACATAGCGGCCGGCACGGTGAGCAGGGACCCACGCCTCGCTCACGGCCATGCGGTCGCCGGGATACGAATCCAATACTTCACGCCAGGTCCGGTAAATGTTTTGGAGTTCATTCCGATCAAAAAAACCGGAATTCTCGATCAGTAGTCTTCTGGCAGCAAATTCTGGGGATCCATCGTCAAGATCAAAACGAAGTGCCTCGGTCAAACCGACGGGATCGGGCAAGTCTGCGTAGGTCATGTCTTTTGCTAAACCGTGCGCGACATCAACTCGGAAGCCGTCAACCCCTCGGTCAAGCCAAAACTTCAGAGTCGTAATCCAGTCGGCGGCAACTTCAGGATTCGTCCAATTGAGATCAGGTTGACTTGCATCAAATACATGCAGGTACCACTGACCTGGTGATCCATCTACTTCGATGATTCGCGTCCATGCGGGACCACCAAACATGCTTACCCAGTTATTAGGCGGTGAGTCACCAGCATCAACGAAGTGGAATCTCGCTCGCTCTGGCGAGTCTGGTTCCGATCTGAGTGCGGCCTTAAACCATGGGTGCTCCATTGAAACGTGATTGGGCACTAGATCAACCATGATCTTGATATCGAGTGCATGCGCACTTTCGATCAAAGCCTGTGCATCATGCAATGTGCCATACATGTGATCAACATCGCGTTGATCGGATACGTCGTACCCGGAATCATGCTGGGGTGACGGATAAAAAGGGGAGAGCCAAATTGCGTTGATTCCCAAATTTTTTAGGTAGGGAAGTTTTGATTGCACACCGATTAAATCTCCGAGAGCGTCACCATCTCCGTCAAAAAACGAGCGAGGATACACCTGGTAAACCGCCGCGTTATGCCACCACTTATTTGGCGATTCGGTCATGGTGAACTCGTAGGCCCCGTTGAACTTCGAACAATCAATTCCGTTGGTAGTTCAGTCACCCGACCAGTTCCATTAAGTGGATCCGACCCGACGATCTGTCCCAGCAGGCGCTCTCCAGCCTTTATCCCGAGGTCCGTCACGGGTTGTGCGACCGTTGTGAGGCCCAAATAAGAGGACATGGGGTGGTTATCAATTCCCACGATTGACACATCTCGTCCGGGCTCAAGTCCATGTTTACGCAATGAACGGATTGCGCCAAATGCCATTTCGTCTGACATTGCGAAAACCGCTGTTGGTGGATTCGGTTGGTTGAGGAGTGCATCCATGCCGCTTTCTCCACCTTCCATGGTGAAGTGCCCGAACACTTTGAGCATGGGATCCTCGACCAAAGAATGCTCGACCATGACAGTGCGGAAACCGCGCTCTCGCTCGGACTCAGAGGTCAAGCGCGGCGCAGCCGACCAGCCAGCCATGAGCGCGATTCTCGAGTGACCAAGGAAAACCAAATATTCGGTTGCCTTACGCGCTGCCGCAACCTCGTCGATTGCAATGCAGTCAACTCCGGGTGCTATTCCACCGATCATTGCTGTCGGCATTCCCAGGTTCAAAATAGGTTCAAGGTCTGGATCTTGTGGCGGAAGAGAAACAATCAAGATTCCGTCAACGCGCCGACGCAATCGCGGGGTTGGTGGGGTCCGTGCATGTCCATTTTGGTAGTCGCCGACATTCATAAGCAGCAGGTCCATGCCCGCTTGCTGCATGACTGACTCAGCGCCGGCAATCACTTCAGAAAAAAACCAGCGGGAAATATACGGGGTAATAACTGCAATCGACCCGGTTCGCCCTGATGCCAAGCGAGAAGCGCTCGGTGAAATTACGTAGTCCAAACCTGATGCGACTTCTTTAACGCGCTCCCGGGTTGCTTCGTCGACATTGGGAAATCCGCGAAGCGCTCGTGAAACAGTTGCTGTGGAGACACCGGCAGCCGCAGCTACATCTCGGATTGTAATTCCCACGCTGACCCCTTTCGGGTGTAAGCGTATACATGTCGGTAATAAGTACAGAACGGAGTGCCCCTGGGTTTGGCTGACAACATGTAAACGGTCTCCCAAAACCATGTCCCTTTTACGCACGGGAATGGAAGTTGTAGGGGCTTGACCTCAAGGTGTTTTGCGCGGTCACGTTTATAGGCAAGTGATGTCAACCTTGCTCACAATTGTAGTTCGCCCTACGGCAACGATATGGTAAGTCGCTCGCCTGCTGTTGCCAACTCAAGAGTAATCGGTGGAATTCAGATCCTGCACACTATTTGATGGGAACTATGTCGTCTTCGACCATTTGATCGAGGGCCACAGCAGCCTTGGGGTTACTTCGACTTCGCTTTTCAAGCCATCTTGCAAAACTCGAAAGTGCGAGATTTGTAAGAATGTAGAACAGGGCAACCGCAACGTAGATTTGCAATCCGAACTTGGCGCCAAAATAGTCAACATAGGCGCGGCCTTGGCGTAGCAATTCGAAGTAGCCAATGACAAATCCAAGCGACGTATCTTTTAACAAAGTAACTAGTTGAGAAACAATTGCCGGCAGCATGCGCCGAACTGCTTGCGGCACCAATACGAAAACCATAACTTGGCTTTTCCGCATTCCAATTGCATAGGCAGCCTCGGACTGTCCTTTATCGATCGAGAGGATGCCCGCGCGGAAGATTTCCCCC
>JBDNFH010000069.1:0-2504 GCA_041689915.1 Candidatus Nanopelagicales bacterium
GCTTGGGTCAGCTCTTGGAGTTCCCTGTGTGAGTCTGGGTGTTGATCGATTCGGTCAATCAGGAACCGTCGCAGACCTATATGAAGAACACGACTTAACCAGCGGTTCAATTGTCAACGGCGCCCTCGCCGCACTCACGTTTGTGCGGTGAGATCCAGTGATTGAGGATTGATGCGCACCGCCATCAGGCGCGAGGGTGTCCCCTCAAGGGGTGCCAGCAAAGATGAAGTTGTTACTGGAACACCGATTGCCCAATGGGAAACCAAAATTTATTTAGGCTTAGGAGGCCAGAAGTCATGAAAGCAAAACCTGCAATTATTGACACCCACGTCCACTTCTATGACAAAGGCAATGCCGAGTTGGATCTTGAGTGGTCTTGGCTAGAGGCTGGAGTAGATCACCCTATTCTTGGCAATATCGATCCGATAAAGGCCATTCGATTTGACATTAATTCAATAGACGCTGAGTCCCGCTTCGCTGGCGTAGAGGGATTTGTTCACATTCAGGCTGCAATTGGATCAAAGGACCCTGTGAGCGAGACCGTGTGGTTGGAGAAAATGCGGTTGGAGTCGGACATTCCCTTTCAGATTGTTGGCCACGCAGACCTAGCGTCCCCCAATGCTGTTGATCAACTTGAAAGACATTTGTCAGCTTCAGAACATTTTGTCGGGGTGCGTGATTTTTCGATAGAATCAGCGCTAGCGGCCGGAGATATTTCCCCTTACTCTCAATCCTTCGCTTTCATGGCCCGTGAAAATCTAGCCTTGGATTTCGATTGTGAATACCCAAATATGCAAGCTGGCAGGAAGATGGCCGAATCCAATCCGGATCTCACCCTCGTATTGGAACACATTGGTTTCCCTCGTAGTCGTGACTCGGAGTATTTCCGCAATTGGTCGACAGCTTTACGTGAACTTGCGCAAGCGCCCAATGTCGTGTGTAAAGTTTCGGGGCTTGGAATGACAGACCCTAGATTTGATGCGAAGTCACTTGAAGCCTGGATGCAACATTGTCTTGATTCCTTTGGACCTGGCCGGCTCATCATTGGATCAAATTGGCCAATCGATCGCCTTTACAGTTCCTACGACGCGATTATGAATATTTATCGAGACTTCTTTTCAAGTCTAAGCCTTGATGAACAAGAATTGATTCTCAATCGAAACGCAAATCAAATCTACAGGTTCTAACAGGTCCACGCGTTCTTCTAAATAAGTAGGGTGTGTAGGACGAGCCGTAGTGTCTTGAATATCCGGTTAACGTTCGACCCAAGCCCCTGCACGCGCGCTCTTGTAAATTAGGTCAAGAGCTTCAACTGTTCTTGCACCCAGTTCAAGAGGTGCGTCATTTTGAACCTCTTTTCCACGGGTGAGGTCAAGTATGGTTTCGACCGGGCCAAAACAGTCGTAGTGCCCCGCCGCAGGTGGGAGATCCACGTCGATATTGGTTTCATCTGGTCTGTAGAGCCACACCTGATCACGTTCTACATCGATCCGGAATTGACCCTCGGAGCCATATGCGGAGATGGACAACTGGTGGTGATTATTGGCAGCACCAACGTGATTGGATGCACCAAAAGCAGTACCAATGGATTCATCTTCATATTTCAAAGTAATGGCATCATGCAACTCGACAGGGGCATCCATCGAATTCAGCATCAAAGCAAAAGCACCTTTAACCCTTTGATCAAGTAACCACAGACTCATGCCGAAGGCGTGCGATAACTGAGCTTGGGCGTAGCCGCCGCCAGAGAGACTGGGATCCGTCCAAGTGGTCTGCTCTGGAGTAGTGTCTTTAGCTGCGTCCGGATAAGCACCCGTATTTGAGAGAAGCTCGCGAGTTTGTGATGCCATGACGATCGATACAGCTTCGATCTGACCAATCCCAATTTCAGTCATGAGATCCTTAGCCTGATGCAGCATCGGGCTAAAATTCCAACCGAAAGCACAAGTCACTTGCCGGTCGAGCTTTTTAGCTATTTCAACAAGTTCCCAAGCATGATCAGGGTTGAGAGTTACTGGCTTCTCTATGAGAACATTTGCGCCCGATTCCAGTGCAGCCTTTGCGTGCTCGTAGTGCAAGCCTGATGGACTTGCGACGAGAACAACATCAAGACCAGCGGCAAGGACATCCGTATAGTCTTCGCTGGCAATTTGAAAACCAAAATCGCTCTTAATGCGTTCCATAGCATCCTTTCCATGGCGGGAAAGGCCTACAAACTCTACGTCGTCGTGTTTTGCGAAAGTTGGTAAATGGGAAGAAACTGCCCAGGAACCAGCTCCGATAACACCTAACCGAATCTTTCTCATACCATCTCCATTTCGCTCAGTTATTACTAACGGTAATCAATTGTCAAAGCACTTTGTAAAATTGTTAGTCGGATGGCGCCTGCCTTAATTCGCACTCGCGGCACTCTCGGCGATTTCCTGGTTCATATGCCAAATCTCAGGGGCTTGAATTAGGTTTCCTTCTGCGTCCGTGAGGGTTGAAATTACTTCGGTAAACCA
>JBDNFH010000070.1:0-7834 GCA_041689915.1 Candidatus Nanopelagicales bacterium
GCCTACCGAATCATGTTGCGCATTGGAGCATTACCAACCGAATCTCGGGTCGTATTCGAGGTGCCGACATGAGCACCCCAATTGTTGGCGCACTCCTAGGACTCATGGTGGCAAGTGGAGTCCTCATCGCGATCGCGCGCTTTCGAGCAATGGCCCCTATAAGCATTTCAACCCGAGTGATCCGCGCATCCCACGGCAGTATCCCACGACTCAACGTGCTCATGCCGGTGGAAAATCAACCTGGTGCCTTGTCATCACTGCGCGAATTGCTCAGTCCAAATTCGGCCTGGATCTCTCGTTTTGGCAGTGTTGATCGGCAATCTGACAAACTTATTGAGAGGTTACAAAAGGCGGGTAAAACCACGGGGGATCGCAATGCCGATCTTGGTCGGTTCCGTTGGGAGCAAATTACGTGGGCGGCATTGGGCTTGGTCGCAGGAATAGTGATTGGCATGTGGGCAATTGCCAGGGGGTCGAATCCGATCGTCCTGGTAATCACTTTGGCCCTTGGGATTGGTATCGGTTTTCTGTTGCACGACAAGCATATATCTGGACTGGGCAAGAAGCGGGTGCAACGAATTGATGCCCAGTTCCCTGACCTTGCCGAATTACTCGCCTTCTCGGTTACCGCTGGGGAGACCTCACTCGCTGCCTTAACCCGGATCGCACACCTTGGCAGGGGTGATCTGGCAATTGAGTTACAAACCTGCGTTGCCGACATTAAGGCCGGGAGCTCTTTCACTGATGCCCTACTTGCTATGTCTGAGCGCACCGGATCGCGCTCGGTCGAACGGTTTGTCTCCGGTCTGGTAATCGCGATTGAACGCGGAACCCCCTTGAGCGGTGTCCTTCGAGCCCAAGCCGCTGACACGAGAAATGAACAACGACAGCACTTAATTGAATTGGCGGGGAAGAAAGACGTTGTCATGTTGGTCCCGGTTGTGTTTTTTATTCTGCCCACCGTGATTGTCATTGCACTCTTCCCTGCCATGCGCGGGCTTGAAGTCCTTGTTCCCTAAAAACAATTAATTACTAATAAAAGAAAGGTACGAGATGAAAATAGAACTGATGTTAAGCAAGCTATTCACCAAATTGGCTAATGACCGTGGAGATGTTCCCGGTTGGGTGCTGGTGGCAGTGATGACCGCGGGACTCGTCACCGCAATCTGGCTCATCGCTGACGACCAACTCACTGGAATCCTGGATCGAGCTCTTTCGAGTGTCTCGGCCTAAGCGGCACGGTTTTCGTCAACGACTTAAGTGCGAAAACGGGAACGCAAGTGTTGAATTCGCGCTCGTTGCTCCGTTACTCATGTTGGTTTCGCTGGCGGTACTGCAACTGATGTTGGCGATTCACGTTCGAAGTGTTGTCACGAGTGCCGCCATTGAAGGTGCACGGGTTGCGGCATTGGTTGACGGAAACCTCACTCGCGCAGAGTCACGCACCAGATCAATCTTGGAAAACAACATTGCTGGAACAGCCGTGCAGAGCATTAGTGCATCGCACGTCACCGAAGGAGACAACGAAATGTTTGCAGTGGTTGTGGAAACAGAACTGCCACTCATTGGCTTTTATGGCCCAACGTCAATGAAACTCACCGGTCATGCACTGGCGGAATAGCAGTGACCGAGGGAGCGCCTCGATTGAATTCATTGTGGTGGCAGTGGCAATTATTTTGCCACTCATCTATATAGCTATCACCGTGCTTACCCTCAACTCTGCTCAATTCGCATCCAATCAGGCCGCCCGCGAAGGCGCGAGAGCATTCGTTACCAGTACCAGTAATTCCTCCGGGAATCAGAGAGCAACCGTTGCTGCAAACCTTGCATTTGCAGATCACGGACTCGCCGAATCAGAACCACTCATTTCAATCACTTGTGATCACATTTCCTGTCTAACTCCTGGTGGGAAAGTTTCCGTGGAAATCACAACCCAGGTCCCACTGCCATTTGTTCCCCGCTGGGGTTCATCTGACCTGGTCACTATGCCGGTCACCTCAAAAGCGACTCTCCTGGTCGATCTATACCGTGCAGCGGGGGTCTCGTGAAAGAAGAAGAAGGCAGCATCATGCTGCTTGGGATTGGCATGATCGGGGTTTGCCTTTTGGCCCTCGCTGTAATTACTGACAGCGCCAGCGCATTCATTCAACAACGCGAGCTGCAATCAATTGCCGACTCGATTGCCCTTGCGGGTGCTCAAGGAATAGACCTGCAGGAGTATTACCAAACCGGAGCGACCCAATCCACCAGGCTCAACTCGGCTCAAGTGCAAGACATTGCCAGAACACATGCCAATGCCATGACCGCCGATTCAGATATTGAACTCACCAACATTGAGATCGAACCGGACGGTAAGTCCGTTCTGGTGACCTTGAACGCTCCTTTGCGTCTCACATTTTTTGACCCCTTGCCATTTGATCCCGTTGAAGTGAGTGCCTCGGCGAGGTTGGATTACGCCCCATAAGTCCTGCTTGAGTTGTCAACTCGTAAAGTTAGACTGTGCCCTCACTTGAAATTGCGGAACGATTGAACGAACTGGCAACCAAAGTGAGCAGTATCGGCACGGTGCTCGACGTTGATCGAATGAAAGAAAAAATCACCGAGCTTGAGGCTGAAGCATCCGTTCCCAATTTGTGGGATGACCAGGCACATGCGCAGAAGGTCACCTCGAAGTTGTCCACCATCCAAAGTGAATTACGCAAATTCGAATCTGTTCAAAGTAGAAACGCTGATCTGCCGGTACTTTTTGAACTGGCTGAAGACGCGGGTGACCAGGGATCCCTCGACGAGGCGATGAAGGAACTTAAAGCCCTTGAGGCGGTTGTTAGCGAACTTGAGATTCGCACCCTGCTTTCTGGGGAATACGACGAACGCGAAGCCCTGATTACAATTCGTTCGGGCGCGGGCGGGGTTGACGCCGCGGACTGGGCTGAGATGCTGCTGCGTATGTATACGCGCTATTGCGAACGCCACGGCTGGACCTACGAGGTCTACGACACGTCCTACGCTGAAGAAGCCGGGATCAAGTCGGCAACATTTTCCGTTAAAGCCCCGTACGCTTACGGAACCCTTTCCGTTGAGCAAGGCACCCACCGACTTGTGCGGATCTCGCCATTTGACAATCAAAGCCGGCGGCAAACCTCCTTTGCTGACGTTGAAGTGATTCCCGTGCTGGAGCAGTCCGAGAGTGTTGACATTCCCGACGACGATTTGCGGGTGGACGTGTACCGGTCAAGTGGCCCTGGTGGACAGGGTGTGAATACAACCGACTCTGCCGTGCGACTTACCCATATTCCGACTGGAATAGTTGTGTCCTGTCAGAATGAACGCTCGCAAATACAAAACCGGGCGACCGCCATGGTCGTACTTCAGGCGAAACTTCTTGCGACCCAACGCCAGGCTGAACGAGCCAAAATGGATGCTCTAAAAGATGACTCCGGTGGCTCCTGGGGCAATCAGATGCGTTCCTACGTCCTGCACCCCTATCAAATGGTCAAGGATCTGCGAACCAATGAGGAAACGGGCAATACTGGAGCGGTGCTCGACGGGGAAATTGATGAACTCGTTCAGGCGGGAATTAGGTGGCGAAAGACCAATGCGGCCACGCCGTAATCGACTTTGGCGACCCCTTCCGCTTAGACTGCTAATCAGTAACCTGTTGGCTTCCCGACTGAAACGGAGTACCGCGCAGTGATCCTGTTCGATACCGTGACCAAGCTCTACCCGAATCAAAATCGACCAGCACTAGAAGATGCATCCCTTGAAATTGAAAAAGGCGAGTTCGTCTTCTTGGTTGGACCTTCTGGTTCGGGCAAGTCCACCTTCCTTCGATTGGTGCTCCGCGAAGAACGACCTACCTCAGGAAAAGTGTGGGTTCTCGGTAAAGACCTCAGCCGGCTTTCCAATTGGAAAATTCCGACTCTACGCCGGGAGATCGGTACGGTATTCCAAGACTTCCGGTTGTTGCCCAATAAGAGTGTGTTTGAAAACGTGGCCTTCGCTCTTGAAGTAATTGGTAAGCCAAATGCCCATATAAAAAAAGTGGTGCCCGAAGTACTTGAAGTTGTCGGTCTTGAAGACAAAGCACAGCGCCGCCCCGACGAACTCTCCGGCGGTGAGCAGCAACGCGTGGCCATTGCCCGAGCATTTGTTAACCGACCCAAATTACTGCTCGCGGACGAACCAACCGGAAACCTCGACCCTGGAACCTCGGTTGGGATTATGAAATTACTTGATCGAATCAATAGATTGGGAACGACCGTTGTCATGTCAACCCATGACGCTCAAATCGTTGACCAAATGCGCCGCAGGGTTGTTGAACTTGAAAACGGTCACGTAGTGCGAGACCAGTCCCGCGGCGTGTACGGATACGCTCGCTGATGCGCGCTCAATTTGTTGCCAGTGAAGTTGGGAACGGACTTCGTCGAAATTTAACCATGACCCTGGCCGTGATCATCACGGTCGCCGTTTCACTCACTCTGTTCGGTGTCAGTTTGCTTGTACGCGCGCAGGTCGACACCATGAAGGATTTTTGGTACGACAAGGTTGAAGTTTCCCTCTTCCTGTGCGCTAAAAGCAGTGACACGCCTTCATGTGCCGGTGGTGCGGTAACTGCCGCTCAACGTGATCAGATTGAAGCGGACCTCGAATCATTGCGTCCATTGGTTCAGGACATCTACTACGAATCACAAACGGAGGCCTACGCCCGCTTCCAGGAACAATTCGCCAACTCGCCAATTGTGGACAGTGTCAATAAAAACGCCCTGCCCGAGTCTTTCCGAGTAAAGCTCGCTGACCCAACGCAGTACGACGTCGTTGCTTCAGCATTTTCTGGGCGGCCGGGGATTGAACAGGTCAACGATCAACGACAGGTGCTCGACAAATTCTTCCGATTATTAGGAGGACTCCAAGCAATTGCACTGATTATTGCCGTGGTCATGTCGATTGTCACAGTGCTTTTAGTTGCCAACACGATGCGCGTGGCCGCTTTCAGCCGGCGTCGTGAAACCGGCATCATGCGACTTGTTGGCGCGAGCAACCTTTACATTCAGCTGCCGTTCCTACTTGAGGCTGCGGTCTCGGCCGGCATTGGAGCGATCCTGGCTGTTGGCGGCTTGATCCTGGCCAAGGCGGTTGTGATTGACCAGATTCTTGCGCCTTCATTCCAGTTCACCGCTTTCGTTGGTTGGGATGCCGTAGCCGGAATTGCCCCCATGCTGATCCTTGTAGGAATCGGACTCTCGGGTGTTGCTGCCTTCTTGACTCTCAGGAAGTACTTGAGGGTTTAGTCCCCAAACACGCAAGTCCAACCGGCAACGAACTCTTAATCCGGGTTTATCCTGCATTGGTGGTCCCCTCCCGCACTGGTATTGCCGTGTCCCTTGCGTGCATCCTTGTGTCTAGCGCAGGAATTACCGTGTCGACCCAGGCCGCGGACCTCAACGAGATTAAAAGTGATCAGAGCCAAGTTCAATCGAGTCTTCAGTCCACCACCCAAGCATTGGGCAAAGCCAGCACCAAATTACAAAAAGCGGTGAGTGCTGCAACGACTGCCCAGCGTTCATTGGTGAAAGCAAAACTACAAAAAAAGTCAGCATTGCGTGAGTCCAAAAGGGCGGGGGCAGTCGCGCAGTCGGCGCGAGTTGAATCTGAGTTTGCAAAAAGTGCGCTAATTCTGGGGGCTCGCGCACTCACAAGGCTTAAGCGCAAATTGGAAATCCAACGCGGCGATATGGATGACGTGGCCCGCGCCGTGTACCAAGAAGGACCGTTAAGTGAAGTAATGGTTTTGATGTCCGCGCAAGATCCGTCTGACTTTATGGCTCGAATGGCGGCTATCGACTACGTCAGTCGTGAACAGCAAAGCATGGAGCGGGTAATCTTGGCTTCAAGCGCTGACGCGGTAATGCAGGAAGTGAAATTAACTGCGCTATCGAAAAAAGCAGACATGGCCCAGGCAAAGTCAGACCGTGAACTAGCCAAAGCCCAGCAGGCACTTCAATCAGCAAAAGAAAAGCAACAAGCAGTCGTGCAGTTGCGCCAAGAGAAGCGACAAGCGGTCCAATCAGCCAAAATTTTCGAAGGGAAAATCAAGAATCGCTATGAACGGCTCAAGCGTGAGGAACGCAAACTCAAGCTGGCTGCTCAAAAAGCAGTCGCTGCTGCAAAAAAGGCAGCGGCTCGCGCAGCGGCGACCCAATCGAGTCAGTCACCAACTGGATCACTCACCTGGCCCCTTCCAGGACACTCAAAAGGTGGCGGTGTTGGACCAAGAATTCACCCGATCTACGGCTACAACTCATGTCACACGGGAATTGATATTGGCGCAGCAACCGGAACAAGCGCAATCTCAGCGGATCTTGGATCGGTAGCCACAATCACGCGAGGCGGCCCCAACGGCAATGCGGTATTGCTTGTCCATGCTGGTGGGCTCACCACCTTTTACGCCCACCTGTCTTCGGTGAGCGTCAGTATTGGAGAAAGTGTGAACACTGGGCAAGAGGTCGGGAAGGTTGGATCAACCGGTTGGTCGACCGGACCTCATTTGCATTTTGAAACTCGTCTTAACGGAACGGCGTATGATCCTATGGGCTGGTTCGGGCAAGCAATGCGAACGGTGCCCTGCTAGCAACGTAAAATCCACCCATCAAGAATCAGAATGTGAAGTGAAGGAGGGACCAATGGGTACGTTTTCGGGTCCCGACTTCACCGTTGATCCTCACCCCAGGCAACTCTCCAACCGACGTAAAGTTGAATTTGCCTTGTTAGCTTGGACCGGAAGCCTGCTGTTCGCACTACCAATTCTGCGCACCTATCTGCCAGGAGCCCCGCCAATCGGTGCGGCGATAGACATCTATGTCTTCCTGTGGACCGTGGTCATGGCTTTCATCGCTGTGTTCTTCACCGCTGTTGCCTGGGTAGGACAGCGCGGTGCCGAACTCGAAGCCGTAGCGACCCAAGAGGAGGCCTCGACCAATGCCACGTGAAACCGGTAAAAAACTGATTGCCCAAAACAAGAAGGCTCGCTACGACTATTCAATTGAAGACGTCTATGAAGCCGGGATTGTCCTGACCGGTACCGAAGTAAAGTCACTGCGTCAAGGTCGCGCCAGTCTGGTGGACGGGTTTGCCCAATACGAAAACGGTGGCATTTGGCTGCGTCAGATCCACATCCCCCAGTACGCAATGGGGACCTGGACCAACCACGAACCACGCCGTGCCCGCAAGCTTCTGCTCCGAAAAGATGAAATCAAACGCATTGAGCAGGCAACCAAAGACACCGGGGTCACCCTTGTCCCGCTCTCCCTCTATTTCAAAGATGGCTACGCCAAAGTTGAAATTGCAGTGGCCCGCGGGCGCAAGAGTTATGACAAACGCCAAGCAATCGCTGAGCGTGAATCCAAGCGGGAAACCCAGCGATTAGTCGGAAGGCGGGTCAAGGGGTTAGACTAGGGGCATAAATAAATAGGGGATGAAAGGTTTCGACGTTCAGTCGTTTAACCGGAGAAGCGTGTCGAGAATTTAAGGTGATCTCGTTAAACACCCTTGAAAAAAAATAACTGCCAAAACTAAGCAGTCTGCTGACGCTTACGCACTCGCTGCGTAACCGATAAATCAGCCGTCAGCCCAATGCGTCCTCGAATTGGGGTCTGACGTCGCTAGGGGACTCACCAATCGTCTCGGTTACGGAGACAGGCGGAAAACCAAACAGTAACTGGGCTGCCACCGTAAAGTGCTGCACGTAGTGCGGGGGCCGAGAAAGCGATAGCGCAGCTACACACGTAGAAGGACGGAAAAATCCTGCACGGACCCGGGTTCGATTCCCGGCATCTCC
>JBDNFH010000071.1:0-14889 GCA_041689915.1 Candidatus Nanopelagicales bacterium
CGGAGATGCTTGCAGACGCAGGACTGAGCGTGCAATAACAGCTTAAACTGTATCTCAGTCACTTCAGGGAAGACCCGCAAACCATTACGCAAAAGCAAACACAAAAGGAGCAACAGTGCAAATCAGACTAGATTTTCCGCCGGGAACTATAGTTGAACCGATAACTGATACGGAAAACGTGTTAGTAGGGGTAAACCTTACACCGTATTTTGCAAGCAAACGGTCAACGGCAACGGTGGCTAAGGGCAAATCGGTCTCCGCCCGGAACACTACGATCGACGAGTTTCATTTAACTGTGTCCGGCACTACCGGGCATTTACGAAAACAAACACGCACTGCACCTGTGATTCCCTTTTGCGATCGCCAACTTGGTGAGGCATACCCGGATACAGATGATGACGATGACAACGAGGAAGAAGATGCCTAATCACCCGCTACCCGGAGTGAGCGATTCATTAGTTCCAGAGACCCTGGTGTACGTCCAAATCTTTACGTGCCGATCGGGAGACCGTTCGCTGCAGGAACAAATAAACGTCTGGGTACAGGATACGGGTAACCTGATTGTAATACCCGGACCTCTCACTAACAGTAATGGCGAACTGACAATGTCTGTTACGTATGTTCCCGCTACAAGGCAAAGCAATGACCCAGCAAGAACCCAACAACGAAGAACCGAAAACCCCCGACAAACGCAAACGCCGTGTCCGGCCCCCAGCCAGATCGAAGCTAACACTGTGGGAGCAAACAATAGCTCGACAACCAGCTACGATCCGGGAGCGATTGCGAGGCGAAGTGACGGTAGATTCCCAGAGCCCGGAGCAGGCCGAGTACCAGAAATCACGTGATCGGTTGCCAGCAGGGCTACAGGATCGAGTTGATGCTTTAGTCGCCGAAGCTGCTGAGGACATCGATACGGGCAATGCACCGACACCTCGCTGGTGTATCTGCGAGATGCCGGAGGGAGATTTCCCTCGCGTAAAGATGTATCCCAAAATAGAGCCTCTGGTCAGAAGACTCGGAGAGCTTGAAGGACAGGAAACTGCTGTCTGGGTGTTCTACGGTATACCGCTTAGATTTACGCTACCCTACGGCAAATCCCGCGGTCGATTCCTGTTTCTACCTGGAGAGATCGAAGCGCTTTCGATTCCGAAGTCGGAACACGACAAGCCTGAGCGAGTATCCGCGGAGCTGCTTGGACACATGGAATGGCAGGA
Organism: Candidatus Nanopelagicales bacterium; assembly: GCA_041689915.1. Taxonomy (GTDB): domain Bacteria; phylum Actinomycetota; class Actinomycetes; order S36-B12; family S36-B12; genus UBA4592. The sequence goes on from JBDNFH010000071.1 coordinate 1,215, forward strand.
CGACGGGTGGTTAGGTGATCCGTCGTTTTCCGAGGGAGTCGCAGAAGATTACTTTGTTGGGAAGATTAAACCTGCGGACGAAGACGATGAGTTCGAGGATAACTCGCCAACCTCAGCCTAAATACGCCCCTAAAACGGGGCAAGATACTTGTGAGGGATTCTAGACTTCCGACCTTCACATTGGAATAGCTACCAGGGAGTCTTGTCGGTCTTATGCTTGTTACAGTTACAAGCGTAAGACCTTTTGTCTAAGTAAAAGCTACTAGGAGAAGAGTTATGCAGATGCAGACATCCGCACCAAAGACAAAGAAAAACAAAAAGACTACAGAAGCAGCGAACAAAGACTGGAGACAATTGCGGACTATGTCCGCTGAGATACCCAAGCAGGCCATCTGGTCTGGCTGCTTGGGGCTGGCTGCCTACCCGAAGAATGCAGATCGCGTAACGGTGATCGAACTCGCGGGGGACGTGGTGTTAGTGCCGATCGAAGAGATGTCCTGGCTTGTTATGTTAGATATCCCGCCAGGTAACTGGTTGGAAAAACCGTATCTCTGTAGGCGGTATACAGCGGTTACAGAGATGTCAATCGAAGCGGGGGCGCTTAGATTGACACTGAACAAACCCAGTAAAACCTGGGACCACTGGAACTTGCCAGCGGGCAGAAGCGAACGCGAGTTCGCAATTGCTAACAGAACACTAAAGGCCATGCTGACATATGGCCGCACATTCCGTGCACCTTGGAAGGCGAAGGCGGCGGTGTTCGCTGCGCTGGGGCAGGGAATATATTTTGGCGAAGAACAAAACTTGGTGACAGCCGACGCTGTACCGAGGTTCGAGGAGGCGTTCTTTCGGCCTTACGCCGAATTAAGCTCACGAGCAACGGTTCCCAGGTTGCTCAGTGGAGCAACCACGAGCATCCGAGGCGTTTCGCAGTTAAATGCGAGCGTGATGGAAGCCTTTGTTTCTGCCCTGGAAGCGGGCCTTCCGATTAGGTCTAAGGTCCAAGGTGAGTACGTAGGCAGTTGTCCTACACCGTCGTATGGAAACATGACGGCGGCGCAGGAATCCCTGTGCCATTGGCAGGGATTCCTAACGCAAACCAACGGGCTTAGCAGCCAACACAAGATACAGTTGGTCACCGGGCACGGAATGTTGCACATCAAACCCGGAGATAAGGTCCGGGTCGGGGACGAGATAGGCTTTGCGACGGCTGAACTGCCTACAGGTTGGCGAGAGCTTAGCGGCTATGCCGCAAAGTATTACTCGCTGCCTCGCTTTGGGGTTTCTACGGTGATGCGAGATTTGCTTTTGCATCATTGGTTAGAAAGCCAAATCGAGCGTTGCCCTGCGAGCGGCAAGCGGTTCATTCCGTATGAGCTCGTAGCCGCAGCCGCTACCCGAGAGGGTAGTAACCAGACTCTAATGGAAAGAGCCTGGTTGAACGTAGTCGTTCCAACAAATTGTTGGAACGACAAAGTGAATGGGTACATATTGCCTGCTTTGAGGCAGCCCCGATGGAACAAGTTTCGGTTTACGCATTGCGGCGTAGACATGGATCTCCAACCAAGAGACCCAAGATTTATCGTTACCAAGTAAACCAATAAATGGAAGGTATACCGGCTTCGGCCGGTATACCTATTCCATTTTTTTAGCTATCAGACAACACTAGAAGGACCGAATCTGGAAGGAATCCTATGAGTGACGCAGTATGGTGGAACAATCAAACAGGTAGAAGCAGTGTCGTAGCCCACACGCCGGACGAGACACAGTATCATCATCCCGATGCCAGGCAAGGCGAAAGGATGGGCTCAGGCATTGGACGTGGTGTCGTTATTCCACGGGCGAATAACGACGGTACGTCCAAAGGCTTCGATGGTCGTACGTCCGGAGTAGTTCATGTCGATCCTGACGCACCCGACGGAGGAGCTGTAGTAGATCTTGCTGGATTGCGAGGTGACGATCTGTACGATGCGTTCAGTCAGTCAACTTATCCGCATGAGGTTTATTATCGGTTGGGACGCAGACCTGAAGCAGTTCAGCCGTCGCAACTTAAATCTAACCCACAAACCCAGGAACGCACAAACTCGTATGTGCCAGGCGGCACTTACGTCGTACCATATGCGTCTAACGACGGAACACAGGCATCTATGCAATCATACCATCAGGAGGGAAATAACGTGCAACCAGTACCACCAATGCCGGGAGACAACCAACCGCAATACACTCAAGCGACACCGCAGCCGCAGCCGCAGCCGCAGCCCTACGAGGGCGGTCCACCTCAGACTATGGCGGGACCAGCACCAGTGGCAGCGCAGCCAATGCAGCAGCCAATGCAGCAGCCAATGCAGCAGCCAACGGGGCAGCCAACGGGGCAGCAGTACCCCCAACAGTACTACCAACAACCTCAGCCGCAGTATTATCCACCACAACAAGATCCAGCACTCCTGGTATTAACACAGCAGGTAAGTCAGCTCGCAACAGTGATCAACGGTATGCAGCGGCAAAGTGCTCCAGCTCAATCTGTCCCACCAGGACAATACGGCCGGACTATGCCAATCGAGCGAAACCCACAGCCGCGATCGACTGTCGCGTCAGGCTCAGCTCTGGCGGAGGATCACCCTAAGCCAGAGAACAACGAGGAATATCAACCGAAGCAAAGTCTGCGGCAGATCAAGCAGGCGACTGAAGACGAACAGGCGGCTGAGAATGGCTTGATTATGGGCTTCGAGACCCTGGAGATGTCCTTCATTAACGGACCAATACCTACGAAAGCAAAACGGGAAGTCTATTTTGAGATCCCAGATAGGGGTACAATGTCCGCTCGCTACCATGCTGTTGTAGATGGTGGAGGTTCTCTGGCGTTGGTTTACGACACACGCTATGAGGAGGGGACGCAGTACTTACCACCAAATCTAGGGGCGCAACAGATATCGGTTAGCGTGCCCAAGACAAAACAAAAATGGGTATGCTCTTCGATGGGCATACATTTCAACATCGGGGTGCTTGATGTCGTTGTACTTATTGTGCACGAGAATCAAGAACTGGAACTAGACGACGAGGATGACGACTAAGATGGCAATGGAAAAACGAGGCGATATTTCGGAACAGACACCCAACGGTGGGTGTTGTGGTGGCCGTTGCAAACAGTCCGGTCAGCCCATGGACAAACAAGCTGCGGATTCAATAGCGGAAAGCGTAGACAACTCCGCCATTGACGCTGTGATCGACCAGACAGAGAAAAACGCAGAGGATAAGGCATAGCCGGAAGCAGTTAGACTTAACCTCAAAGTGTTTAGATCCAACGTCAGGGAGGACCATGTCCATGCGATCACAGTATAGCCAGTTTAACGCCATGGGCGGCGGTAACAACAGTGAAATGTTTCCGGACCCGTTTCAAGACATGGCCTCTTTGTCCATGCCAGATTCGCTCCGTAACACACTGCATTGGTGCGAGTATATCTACCAGGTATTCGGCACTTACCGCATGGCTATGGAGCGAATCATCTCGTACTTCCTCACCGACATTGAGGTGGGTGGTGATGTTAGCGACGATGAGAAAAGTAAGTATGAAGACTTCTTAGGGAATACGATTGATGCAATCACCGTACTACAGTCCCTAATGCGTGATCGCATGTGCTACGGGAACTCGTTTGCCTCTTTGATCGTTCCGTTCAATCGATTTTTGCAGTGCCCAAAGACTGGCGACATGTATCCACTGCGAGAAGTCTACAAGCACAGCGTGTTTAACTTTGAGTGGTCCAACTTCGAGTTCATTGCAACTTGCCCACGAACGGGCTGGCGAGGCAAGTGGAAGGTAATCGATAAGCCGGATGATGAGCAACGCAAACTGAAGGTCAAGCAATGGAATCCGCACGACATAGAAATTCTGCATGACCCATTCACAGACGATGTTGATTTCATCTGGCGTATTCCAGAAGACTACAAAAAAATGATTCGGGACGGGAACTTGTTCCACTTAGAACGCTGCGGAGAACAAGTGCTGTTGGCGATCAAACACAATCAGGTTTTTCGTTTCAATAAAGATGTTATCTTCCATATGAAGGAACCTACCCTGGCCGGTATCCGTAACCGAGGTTGGGGTATTCCGCGCATACTCTCCAACTTCCGGCAAATCTGGTACGTCCAGGTTTTACGTCGTTACAACGAAGCGATTGCTTTGGACTACGTGATTCCATTCCGGCTGATCACTCCAGACGTACGCCCAGGTGGTGGCGGCAGCATGGGCATGCAGGACCCGTTGATGTCTTTTAACGGTGGAGACTTCGGCGGCCAAGTTAAGAGCATGATCCGTAAGCGTCGACGAGATCCTGCAAGTTGGCAAGTGCTTCCATTTCCAGTCAAGTACCAAATGCTTGGTGGTGATGCAAACCAGCTTGCACCAGTCGATCTGATCAATCAGGGCACCGAAACATTACTGAATGATGCTGGTACACCTGTGGACCTCTACAAAGGCTCGTTGCAGCTCCAGACAGCTCCAGTGGCTCTGCGGTTGTTCGAGTCTACGTGGCATCATTTGGTACACGATACCAATACCTTTCTGGCTTGGCTGGTTCGCCAGGTCTCTCAAGTCATGTCCTGGGAGATCGTGGAGGTTAACTTAAAGAGAGTTACAATAGCCGACGACATGCAGAAGCAGATGTCTGTATTGCAGCTGATGATGGGTCAGCAGCTTTCAGGAACTTCAGGACTAAAGGCAATCGGTTTCGACTGGGATACAGAACAAAACCTTATCTCGGAAGAAGCTCGCAAACAGCAAGAGCTCCAGGCGAGATCTCAGGAGGAGATGGAACAGGCTGGCTTTGCGCAAGAGATTGCCTCTGGCATGCCACCTGGCGGTGGAGGCGCTCCAGCTGCTGGCGGCGGTCAAGCTGCTGGCGGCGGACAAAACCCTGCAGGTCCGGACGCTGCCTCAGCTATGGGCGCAGGCGGAACACCAGTCTCAACCTACGTGCAGTCAATGGGGCCGGATACGCCTGTGTCCCCGAACGATCTGATGGCAACAGCAGAACAGCTCGCTCAGGAGCTGCTAGGCTTACCTGAAGGCATCAAGGATAGTGAGCTCCGTAAGTTGAAGCAGTACAATGAAGTACTGCACTCAATCGTCAGAGCAAAGATGGATCAACAACGAAACCAGATGAAACAGCAAGGCGGAGCTATGTTACAACAGCAAATGCAGGCAGGCGGAGGCGGAGGCGGAGGCGGAGTAGGCGCGTAAGCCACAGGAGAAGCCGTGAAGATTGCGTACATTTGCCCGACATATAAAGAACAAGAGCTTCATAGATATACTATGAAAGCTCTTCGTTCTTTCTTTACCAACACCGCTGAGGGATTGGCGATCGTAGTCGATGACGGTTCAGATAAGTTCAATGAGCAAGAGATTGCGGCTTCTCCGCTGTTCAAAGGGCAGGAGGTCGTAATCCATCGATTCGAGAAGTGGGGTGGATTGACTCGCTCATGGAACAAAGGGATTGAGATCGCCGCGATGCGTGGGGTTGATTATGTTTGTCCTGGCAATAATGACATCATATTCACCGAAGGCTGGTACGAGGGCATGCTACACGCACTAAGTAACGGTTATCAGCTTGCCGGACCAGTCTCTAACGCGCCAGGGGTTACGGCAAAAGGTAAAGCTGAGGTGTGGCGGTACGTGAAAGACTATCACACCACAGATGAGATTCAATATCTGAATCAAGTCTCCCGTATGTTGAGGGACAAGTACATGGGCTCTATAGTTGAAGCTCACGTAAATGGGTTCTTTCAGATGGGCAAGCTGGCGACATTTGAAGCGGGACGCTACGACGAAGACCACTATTATAAACCCAGCAACGACCGCAGTAGTCAAGGACGTAAGAACCCTACTCCGCTAATGACACTTAACGAGGACGAATTGCAAGGACGCTGGAAGCGACAAGGATGGAAGTTTGCAGTGGCGATCAGCAGTTTTGTATTTCACTACCGGGCAGTTACGCGGGGGAATAAATATCTACGAGGTCGCTGGCTACGTATGATTGGAGATGAATAATGCCGTATCTGGTTACTTGCTATACCTGCGTGACTGGTGACTACGACAAGATCGAAAAGATCATAAATGGTTACACAATCAAAGATCCTTCTGTGCGTTATGTAATCTACACGGACACAGCACACTCTTCACGAGAGCAGCGAGGAAACTGGGAAATACGTCCGCTGGAATGTGCTGATGTGAGCTGCCCCCGCCGAACTGCTCGGTGGCATAAGGTTAATGCTCATTCGATTCTGCCTGATACCAAGTATTCCATTTGGTTTGACGGATCACAAGTATTTAAGGATAAAGTAGATCCCCGGGACATGCTGTTCGAGGATAAGCATTATTCCGATATGGCTACATTCAGACACCCGCAAAGAACTTGTGTCTACCAGGAACTTAAAGCCTGCGTTCGTCTCGGTAAAGATGACCCAGTCATCATGCAAAAGCAGATTGAGGGCTACAAGCAGGAAGGTTATCCAACCTACAACGGACTTGTAGAGACGGCCTGCGTTGTCCGAAGGCATACTCCAAGCATCTCACTATTCAACCGAACCTGGTGGAGAGAGATTGCATTCGGTAGCGTTCGTGACCAACTGAGCTTTAACTACGCAGTCTGGAATCAACAAATCAACTACATGATCCTACCTGGAAGTAGAGACGATTCTGATTACTTTAACTTCCATCCTCATAAACGCAAATGAACTTGGCTATGGAACTTGGGATCTACACACCTTACCATCGAGGAGAAGTTACGGCCGCAGCTCTGCGGCTTGCTGACTTAGCGTCGACTATTCCATACGACGTGAAACTATTGGCACCCGGAAACATCGAGAAAGGCATACACCCTTATTGGGACAATCGAGTAATCAGCGTAAAGAAGACTAACATTTACAAGTGGGCCAATCACTGCACGCATCTAATCTGGTTTGATTACCATAAAGCTCATCACGCAAAGTCTAAACTGGTCGCAGATAAAGCTCAGCAGTGGTACATTACCGATTGGCATAAAATCAATCGAAGCGATTATAAAGAGACATGGCTTTACGACTGCATCGTTTCCCCGGCGAAGGCCATTTACAAGCAGGTTGATCAGTATCTAGCAGGAGATGCTTTTACCTCAACAACATGGTGCCAGTGGGATAGTGGCCTTGATCCGATTAAACGCAGGGCGGAACCACACACAAACGGCCGCGTGAAAATCTATATCCCGCTGGACGGTGACACGCTGGATATTGCGGGTATGCTGGTGCTAAACGTGCTGCACAGTCTATTGGAGTCACACCCACAACTGGATGTCACCTTGGACCGCTATAAGAGCTGGAACAAAACCATTCGTGCCTACGTCAAGAAACTCCGCGCAGACTTCGGTGAGGATCGATTCAAGGTGGCCTACAACACATCGTTAATATGGCAGACAACTTATCTGCACGAGCACGACTGGACCTGGATACCCACGTTGCGATCTGGGTTTGGTCAGAACTTGTGGCGCGCTTTGAGCTGCGGTACTCCGGTAATCTGTTATGATGTTGAACCGTTTTCCGAGTTCATACGTCACGGTGTAAACGGGTATCTGATTGGTTGCGATATTACGACGAACTGGCTTGGTTCCTCGATGGCCGTTCCGACAGGAACACAGGTGATTGCAGAAATCTCTGAAGTGATTAACTCGGAGAAGTTGTTGAGCCAGTGTCGCAAATGCGACTGGGGGCTAAAAAAACATAGGGACGATTTTGAACTTTTTTGGAAAAATGAATGGCAGGGCGAATAATCGCATTAACAGGTTTGCCCGGTTCGGATATTGGCAAAGTCAGCAAACACCTCGAAATGCAAGGAATGCAGCTTTTGTGGCCGGGACAAGATATTAAAGCGAAGGAAGCTCGGGCGGCTTACCAGCGTGGCGAGAATATCGAGTTAAATTACATTCACGACTCAATCTTTGCTCAAACAGGCAAAGATTGGTTCACACGCAGGGCACCTCGTTATTATGATGTGCCTTACCCCGGACCAAAGGAGTATCTGGCACAGTTCAATGATCAGGTTGATATTGTGCTGGCAGACTTCCGGCTGATTCCGTTTTTACCTATATGGAATAACTATGTGGACCATCTGTTCGTGTGTGATGTGCCTCCTGAGTGGTCGGCAAAAGTAATGTTTCACTGGCACAAAGAACAAGCTGCTCTGGACTTATGCAGCGAAGTAGCCCAACATTATCGACAACGAATGCACGAAACAATCACCGCGGCGATGGACCGCCACACAAGATTGCCGCATGCTTGCATCTTAAACGGGCAGTTTGCGGGTATTGTGCAGAAGGTTTTAGAAAGTGTTTTTTGAATCCACGTAACATGGAGTTCGTGATGGATTTTATGACTAGATTGGGTAAAGAAGCGGCTTATAGACAGTCGTACTTAACTCCACCTAAAAAACGTACTACATCGCATTCTCGAACGCACAAGCTCAATACTGAGGAAGAGCGAAAGGCAGGCGAGAAGGCAGTAAAGACTAAAACAGGTAACGTCCAGCCTCCCTATCGTTATGGGAGACGACTAAAGTAGCGAGGTCTGCATGCCTCAGCGTAACGGTGAATACGGAATTAAAATGTTCCCACAGAAAACTGAAGGAGATATTGAAGTGCCTGATAAGTCAACCCAGGAGCGAATGGAGCAATCACAACAGGCAGCCGCCGGATTTGTGCCGCCACTGAAAGGCACACCCACCGCTGCAGCGAAACAATCCGCTGCTACACCCGGAACGGTACCACCAGCAAAACAGCCAACCAGACCTGTAGGGATTCCTGGCTTAGGTAATGTCGCTGCTTCGATCGCACCAAACTCGCGAACCCAAGCTAAGAAGGAAGTTGTGGTTGACGATGTGTTTGATCATGACGTGGCATTCAATATGTCCTTCCTTGGTGCCGGGCAGGGCGGGGGGCGTATTGCTGATGCGTTCTACCAGCTTGGCTACAGGCGGGTCGGTGCGATCAATACCACCGAAATGGACTTCGATGGACTCGCAGAGGAGATTCCAAAACTCGATCTCGGCGTCGGGGGAGCTGCGAAGGATGCAGGTTTTGCCGCAGCACAACTTGATGGCCGCGAAGAAGAGGTCTGGGACCTACTGATTCGTGCGTGGGGTAATACTACGGATTACGGCCTCATTTGTGTTGGCTTGGGTGGTGGCACAGGATCAGGTACAGCACCCAAGCTGGTCGAGATCGCACGGAAGTATCTGGAGAGCAAAGGCAAAGCACCACGAGTTGGTGCCATTGTGTCGCTACCGACGATCAGTGAAGGTCAACTGGTAGCCAGGAACGCGGTCGCTACGTTTCGCAGTTTGTTAGAGATGAATGTCAGCCCTCTGGTCATAATCGACAACGCCAAGATCAACGCTCTGTACCGTCCAGCCATGTCCCAGCTGCATGCGACAGCCAACTCGACGGTCTCTCAGCTCTTCCATTTGTTCAACTCACTATGTGAGGCACCGAACAGTACCTACACTTTCGACCGTTCCGAGTTTGCTCAGCTACTGGATGGCGGTATTGTGGTTATGGGAGCCGCGGCTATTGATAACATAACCAGCCCGGCTGATGTATCGACGGCAATCCGAGAGCAACTTACAGGTAATGTACTTGCTGAGGTGGATCTTCGCCGAGGCAAGAAAGGTGCGTGTCTGTTCGTAGCCAATCAGGCAGTTCTAGACGAGCTGCCGGAAGAGTACTTTGCTGCAGGATTCGATCAGCTTGAACGTACGTTAGGGACAGCGTATAAACGAACTGAGGTTGAGCCTGTAGTACATCGCGGACTCACTGTAGGCGAGCATCCTGGTGTGCAGGTCTACATGATGATCTCAGAGCTGGAACCCCCGGTGAAACGTTTAGAGGAGTTAGCTAAGAAGGCTGGTTTCGGGAAGGATTCCATTCGCACGAGCCTTGCCAGTTTCTTAGGGGTAGACGACGCAAAGGCGTGAGGTAAATGAATAAGGCAGTAACAATCACCAAGGAGATGATTCTCAGCATGTGTGGCGTCATTATTGAAGCCGCCAAGTTTGAGCCTATTCATAAAGAAAAGTTTCTTGTCGTGGACAACGAACTTTTCGGTAAAGTGGAGTTTCCCATCTCCATGTCCCTTGGGCGAGGACAGAAAATCAAGTTTCCAGGGTATGGTGAGGTGCAGATCCTGGAAGCCACAGTTGACCTATTAAGCTGCACCCAAAACATAAACGAAGGGCTTTATGATGAATACAGAAACAACCCACCAGAACCCGATCCCACCCCTGCGATCAAACCACCCAGAGTCAAGTTCGCCCCAGCCAGCTTACTCCCAGCAGACTCAGATGGCAGCCTCGAATCAGTTAGAGCAGAACTCGCCAAATCCGATGTTCAATCCGGTTGCTCACTCCCAGGCAGGGATGCCTCACTTAATCGATTACCTAAAGACGCAGTACCGTGCCCACATCCAGTGGATGAACGAGACCAGAGCGCAACAGGGACAAGCACTGGGAGATCCGGAGGCAACGATCCGAGCAGCCCAACCAGTACTCGATTTCTTTGAGAGCTTTCTTAATACCCACCGACCTATCCAGATCTTTCCCATCGATATGAACTATGGGATTGTCCTGGACAACAACGACCGTGTAGCTTTGTGTCCTGGAGCTAAAAACATTCAAGGCTCGATGCAAGACAGTGGAGCGATCAGCATCACGGAAAATCTCACTCATCCAGGCCAGGACGGCGTAGTCGGCATTTAGTATAAGATAATGTGCAATGCGTAGAGTCAGCCCAATCGATCCAATCTGGTGGCCCGAGTACCTTCAGTACGAGAAAGCCTCCTCTATCCCTTTACACGAGGCAATGAGGCTTTGCAACTATTGGTGGGCTTACTTCTGCATTCAGGAAGCTAAGCCTGTGGATAAAACACACAAGCAGATCGTGTTTGATTTCGGTTGTGGATCTGGCTACGGCACACACATACTGGCATCTAACCCTAATGTGGTTGCTACGGGGATCGATTGCAACGAGAACGCATTGAATGCAGCTAGAGCCGCTAACCCGGAGCTGCAGTTTACTCGGCTCAACCTCAACAATGGCTGGAATACGACTTTAGGCAAGAGCGATGTGATTACGGCCTTCCACGTGTTGGAGGAGATGGAACATCGAGATCTGTTCTTCCTAGACGCATCCAGGGCTCTAGTGGACGACGGTATGCTCTTACTTGGGCTACAGAAGATGGGTCAGAACACAAATCGCTACCCTGAAAACCCTTACTGCCATATTGAGTACGGACGGGAAGACATCATTCAAATCGCATCACGCTACTTCGAGGAAGTCCTCGTTGGCGATCACTTACCTGGGAGCAACTTTGTGCGGGATGCGAAACAAAAGTACCGTTGGGGCGAGAAAGTCTTGTGCTGTCGATCACCCAAACAATTTAAGGATTAAACTCATGAGTTTTGATAGCGAGCCGGAAGATAGTAAAGTGATACAGCAATTTGATGCTTTGTTGCGATTGACTAGCCGTGTGTTCCAAGACTACTGCAGCGATAAACAGGTAGCAGCTGAAGCCGCTCCTCATACCGTAGATCCGTTTATGTTCTTGGCTTGGGTCAAAGAGAGCAGTATTTTGTGGAATACCGAGTATGTTCGATCCATATGCCTGGAGGCTGGGGTGGATGAGTGTTCTTACGACAAGCTGATTGAGTTGTCAGAGGACCCTGTAGGGGGAAATCAGCTTGCGGGTGTGTGGCCGCAGGTGACGTTAAAGTATCGTGGTAATCCAGTTAATCAGCTGGAAAGTATGCACACAGTATGCCTACTTAAATGGTCAGACGGCACAGTATCACCATTGTCAGCTTTTACGCCCAAAGAGTTCAGCTGCCCCGAAGGCGTGTTTACGGATGGCAACGTCGCTACATTGCTACAGATCAACGCTTGCGTGATGACGCAGGTCTTAATCGAATCGAGTCTGGACCGCTTGTACGATCGCAGATCAAATCCCACAACTGAGCACGCCTATGAGACTGTGATTGGTTTAATCTTAAACCTCTTGCAGGGTGGTACAATCAATGACGATTCATCTGGTGAGTTGCAGGTACTGCGGATCTCGGAGGAGCTTCGGCCTGCATGCTTAGCCGTGGTGCAAGTCCTTCAAGCCATGTACCGTCCGCCAGTTCCCATTGATGTACAGCGTAAGATTGCCAGCCAGCGTAAGCAGCAGGAAGCAAACAGGCAAAACGACAACGGTGAAGAACCGCCAGTAGGTGGTTGGAACTTCTGATATTGACGTCGAGGGGGTCTGCAGTGGAATATACGTCATGCCGCTGGTCTATCATATCAAGGAGGAGTGAATGGACATGCAAAAGAAACTCTTGACAACTCATTACACACGGGAGAAAGTACAAGAGATCATGAACTGCTGCGGAGGACTGCAGCAGTTTAGCGGGATCACTTCGCATAGTTTGCATGTTATGCGACGTTGGGCGGCTACACTGGATGCTCAGCTCGCTGATCTTGCCAAGGACTACACTGACGACAGTGCTTATGATCATATTTTCTTCAACCTTGGAGGCTGGAAGCCCGAGTGGCTTGAATCCAAGCAGTGCCTGCATACAAACAAAGGATTGTTCTTCATCTCAGTCGGCCAACAGGCTATCATAAAGCACGGCAGTCCCATGATTGCCACTTACCATTACCGATTAAAGTTGGGAGATCCCAACAACGAGCCGACCGAAGCTTACGAGCTGGAGAAGTTGCGACCGCTCGCTGAGAAGTACATGGAAAGATTTGTAGACTCGCTACCTGAGCAGAGCATACAACAGTTTAACGCTTTGTTCAGAGAAAAGGACATTCCGGAGGTACATAAAACTCTTCGCCAACCCAGTTAAAACGAAGAGCGGTGACTCAGGACGTAACCACCAATTACCAACAACAACAACAACACTACACGCAAGGAGGCAGACTATGATTGAGCAACTCGCATAAAGGGCCGCACAGGCACATGTTTACGCATGGGAAAAGGTTGCATCCGATATCGGGTTTCAACCAGGAAAACTCAACGCTCTAGCTTACCACTTCGACGTCCCCGTCCAGGCTCTGACAAAAATGGCCTGCGACCAGCCGGAAGAGTTCTGCAAGTACGCTCACAACCTCAACCTATTGGTGGATTTGTACCTGGAGAAAGAAGCCGAGACTGCAGCACAAAAGAAACTAAGAAGAGACAATATACGGCAAACCCAGAAGATGCGCACCGAGCGTAACTCTGGCAAAATTGACGCTGAAGGGATTCTCGAGAAATTAGAAAACTCACACAAAAAACTGCGTGATAGCCCTCAGGCCGAAGCTCTCCGTACCAATGCGGTGGACAATTTCCCTGGTCACATAAAGCCATCTCTGTTTAGTAGAGCGAAGAGTGGGCTGATGAACGCAGGGAAATCAGTCAGCGGCCTTCATGATCGCGGACTGGGTCTGATCGATAAGCTGATGCAAAAGGCTCCAGGCCTGGGTAAGGTGTCTCCTATGGGACGTCGAGGTGTCTTGGGAGCCGGGCTGGGAGCCGGAACACTCGGCTTGGGTTCGATATTGCGAGGTACTAGCGGTGGAGACTCCGAACCAGACTTCGCAAGAGCTCTATCCAGCTCCCAAGCAGCACCAGC
>JBDNFH010000072.1:0-16154 GCA_041689915.1 Candidatus Nanopelagicales bacterium
AAGCCAAACCAAGTGGCACCAATCGCGTCCCATTGATTGGCTGAGACAAATAGAACTTCACTGGTTGAGTTCACGCCTTTGGTTTGCGCCCACTCCAATGCGCGTTGATAGAAGACGGGGGCGACTTTGAAATCTTCGACTTGATCTGAAGTAATGAGGGATTCCTTGCTTACCGTGATTCCCGCATTGCGCAAAATAGGTGCAATGAATCGGAGATCCCCATTAGTCACGATTGACCAAGGAGTAGAGAGTTCGTTGAGAACGTGATTGGTGTTCACATAAGTTGTGCTCTTCTTATATTGATCCATAAGCTCACTGACTAATGAATTTTCTGGGGTAATACTGAAGGCACGCAGGGTCGCTGTTAATGCGTCTTGGGTTATTTCCCCAAATGGCTTGTATTTCTTGCCCGTTGAACGTAGGCGAGAGTAATCAATTTGTTTTGTACGCCACGTCAAACTAATTGCTTCCCCCATACTTGGAAATCGTTCTTCAAGAAAAGTGTTGATTGATGAAATGTCGATAAGTGTGCCGAAAGCATCGAAGCAGATCGCATGTATTCTCGAAGGTGGTATCTCAGTCATTGGTCCAGTATCCCTAATTTGGATCACTTATGTGTGGAGAGGTAATAATGAAAGCAAAATTCGTAGCAATTGCGGCGGCGGGAGTTCTCGTTGTATCGGTTTCCGCAGTGTCTGTTCCCGCGTCGGCTTATGACAAAGAAGCTTATGGCTATGCCGCATCGCATTTTCTCAATCAAAGGCAAATCCCAAAAGTCTTCAAATCAAAGTCCAAGGGATTCAACGTCCTCACCAGGCAATCAAGTTTTCATATCCCGGTCTGTGATTATGGCCCTGGTGAAAACACTCAAGTGAAAATGACTCGGGGAAAAATTCAGAGTTTTGCATCCTACCCCCTTAAGGGGCTAAACAGCTTGGGCGTCACGGTTACACAATACGAGGGAAATGTAGCCGCCGAAAAAGCCTTTACGTCAATGCGAAAAGACATAAAGAAGTGTGATGGGACTCGTGACACCTCATTTACGGTTCCTGACGGAACCTTCTACCCTTCCAATACGGTGACGACAACCGGTAGCGTTCCTGGAGTAACCGTGACCGGAGTCAAGTCAGTATTCATTGACAGTGACCACAATAATGACGCAGCCGGGGACCTTCGGGCCTCAGCCAGTGATCAACGTACTGTTTTCACTCTGGTGGATGACGTAATTATTCAGAGCGAATTTGGTTCCGGCACGTCAAAAAATATTACTACAGCTCAGAAAAAAGGACTGGGAAAAGTGGCATTTAGCATGGTGGATTCCTGGCTCGACTAAATCCAGGTAGGCATCCACATGCGAAGCCGCCACTGGTCATAGGGAATCACTTCGCCGGT
Organism: Candidatus Nanopelagicales bacterium; assembly: GCA_041689915.1. GTDB lineage: Bacteria > Actinomycetota > Actinomycetes > S36-B12 > S36-B12 > UBA4592. The sequence goes on from JBDNFH010000072.1 coordinate 1,393, forward strand.
CCAGGTCGGATAGAACCACCAGGCCGTCGCAATGACAGCGATTAGGTAAAGCGCAATGAGCGCGATTACCAGGCGTTGTTGTTGCGGCGGTTTTCTCTGAAGAAGTTTCATAATGGTTAGCGCCACCGCCATGACGACAAATGGAACGTAGACCACGGTGTAAAAAGTAAAGATTGTGCGGTTGAGGTAAAGCATCCACGGCAACCAACCGGCAGCGATTCCGGCTAGAAGCGCCCCTGAGCGCCAATCGCGGGTGATAACCCAATTCCACAATTGATAGGGAATCGCGAGCAGTGCCGCCCACCAAATAATCGGGTTACCCAGAGCCAGTACTTCTTGAGCGCAGTGGTCGGTGGGACAGCCAAGACTGTTGTCCTTGATGCTTTCATAATAAAAACTGGTTGGTCGCGTCATGAGCGGCCAGGAAATCGGGTTACTTTGATAACTGTGTTCGCTAACAAGGTTTACGTGGAAGTTCCACGCTTGGCGGTGGTAGTCGAAAAATGATCTCAAGGTATTGGGAATGATGGAAGGTTCCTTGTCGTTGGCCCAATTGCGACCCCAGCCGCTAGTGCTCAGGAACCAGCCGCTCCAAGACAAAAAATAGATGAAGATGAGCATGGCCATTGAAGTGATTAAAACAATCGGTGCACTTTTCGCGAGTGTTGCCAGCCACGGCCGGCTTACGCCAATCGTGCGACGGGTTGAGACATCCCAGAGTAGCGACATCAGCATGAAGATTGCGATGAACCACAGCGCCGACCATTTAACACTGACGGCTAAGGAGAGAAAGGCGATTGCCACTAATCGCCATGGCCGGATTCCGAGCCCAGGACCAAACCCCTGGGCAATGCGTATCCAGATAGTTTCTGATTCTCCACCGATCAGTGCCAACCGCCGACGGGTGCGATCTCGATCGAGCACGAGCGCCCCGAAACCTGCTAGAACAAAAGTACTGAGCACCATGTCCAGGAGTCCGGTGCGACTCATGACAATGTGGATGCCGTCAAGTGCAAGAAGTAACCCGGCAATCGCTCCAATGAGATCAGATCTGGTCATGCGGCGAACAATGCGTGCAATCATGAGAACGGAAAGAGTTCCCAGCACAGCGACCGCGAACCGCCAACCGAAAGGTGAGACCCCAAATAGATATTCACCGGTGGCAATTACCCATTTTCCCGTCGGTGGGTGAACGACAAATGATCCTTGGTCGATGAATCCCGTGACCGTGCGCCAGTTGTCACCCGCGGTGAGCATGATCGTGTCATGTTCGTCAACTGCTTTATGTTCGACTCCAAAAAGCAAAAATGCCCACGCGTCTTTGGCGTAATAGGTTTCGTCAAATACCACCGCATTGGGTGTTCCAAGATTTACAAAACGAAGGATTCCCGCAAAAAGGGCAATGACAAGTGGTGCAATCCAGGTCTTGATTCCCATTAAAGGAAAAGTCGGGTAGAGTCGTTCGGCAATTGTTGCGATACTGCGATCCGGTGGCGGAGAACCCTTTAGGTGCTCGCGAAGTGTGGGGGACACGACCACATATTAAGTCGTGATGCACTATTGCGGGATGGGTGCAAAGGATTCGGTCCAATCAGGTGGTCAATTGGTATTTGCCGCTACTCCCATGGGAAATGTTGGCGATGCTTCAGCCCGCCTGATTGCCGCAATTGAACAGGCGGATGTAATCGCGGCTGAGGACACCCGCAAATTCATGAACCTCTGCTCACGGCTGGGGATTCGCTACGACGCAAAATTGGTTTCAAATTTCGAAGCTAATGAAGCCGGTCGCGTTGAGCAACTACTTGGAGCGGTCAATGCTGGGAGTACGGTGCTTGTGGTCAGTGATGCCGGCATGCCTACGGTCAGTGATCCCGGTTACCGGCTCGCGGTTGCCGCAATTGACTCAGGGATCAAATACCAGGTGTTGCCAGGGCCTTCTGCTGTTCTGACCGCACTTTTGCTCTCGGGGTTACCGGCTGATCGGTTTTGTTTTGAAGGCTTCGTTCCACGCAAGGGCGGAGATCGCGTTCGCGCCCTCACCCAACTCTTACATGAACCACGAACCATGATCTTTTTTGAAGCGCCACACCGACTCGCAAAGACCCTCAACGACATGGCGGAGGTTTTTGGCCCTGAACGACTTGCGGCTGTTGCTCGGGAAATGACGAAGACGTACGAGGAAGTGGTTCGAGGCTCACTGCAGGAACTCAATGAGTGGGCAACAGGTGAGATCAAAGGCGAGATTACCCTTGTCGTTGCGGGGAGTGAAACAACTGCTGGCAACGAAGTCTCATTGGCGGAATTAGTTGAGCTCGTTCACGAACGTGTCAATGAAGGTCAGTCTACAAAAGACGCGGCAGCGGCAGTTGCTCTAAAGTTTGGGCGTCCCAAGCGCGAGGTCTACGAAGCGGTAATCGCCGCGAAATCTGCTACCTCAAGCAAAGACTAGGATTCGGGCATGAAATCGGTGGCCAAATCCTTCTACGTGACCACTCCTATTTACTACGTTAACGATGCCCCCCATATTGGCCACGCCTATACGAGTACTGCAGCAGACGTGCTCACTCGCTGGCACCGGCAACGAGGTGAGAGCGTGTGGTTCCTGACCGGTGTTGACGAACACGGAACCAAAGTTTCGCGAGCTGCCGAGCAGGGTGGAGTCACCCCGCAGGAATGGGTTGACCGTTTGGTTAATGACTCATGGAAGCCAGTATTGGAGACCATTGATGCGAAAAATGACGACTTCATTCGCACCACCGAAGTGCGCCATGTTGAGCGGGTCCGTAAGTTTTGGGACACGGTAAAGGAAAATGGTTATGTTTTTTCAGATTCCTATGAAGGCCCATATTGTGTTGGCTGCGAGGAATTCAAATTTCCCGCAGATTTAGTTCCGGGAACGGGTGAATTCCAAGGATCGCAAGTATGTGCGGTTCACGGTCGACCACCTGACGAGTTAAGTGAAGACAATTGGTTCTTTAAGTTGTCGGCATTTACCCAGCCACTCATTGACCGATATGAAGCAAATCCCAATGCGGTCCGCCCGGCGAGTGCTTACAACGAGGTAATGAGTTTCCTTCGTGGTGGGTTAGTCGATATTTCTATGTCGCGCTCGAGCGTCAAATGGGGAATTCCACTTTCGTGGGATGAATCCCAAGTCGTCTACGTCTGGTTTGACGCGTTGTTGAACTACATCACCGCTGTTGGTTACGGGGCAGAGCCGGCGAGTAACGAAGCTGAACTTTTCGAGCGCGTGTGGCCGGCCAATGTTCAACTGGTGGGCAAAGACATTTTGCGTTTCCATGCGGTCTACTTGCCCGCAATGCTGATGGCCGCAGGACTGCAACCACCGGAGCAAGTATTTGCGCACGGCTGGTTGCTGGTGGGCGGCGAGAAAATGTCCAAGACCAAACTCACGGGAATTGCGCCTGAGTTGATCATTGACCATTTTGGCTCTGATGCATTCCGCTACTACTTCATGCGCGCAATTGCCTTTGGACAAGACGGGTCCTTCTCATGGGAAGACATGAGCGCCCGCTACACCTCCGAGTTAGCCAATGGCTTGGGCAATCTCGTATCCCGCGCAACCGCGATGGTGGGTAAGTACTGTGAAGGCGAACTTCCTGCCGCCGGTCCCATCAGCGATGCTGAAGAAATCATTCATGCGTTGCTCACCAAGACGGTGGTTGAGGCTGATGCGTGTATTGACGAACTAGATTTTTCTGGTGCCATTGGTCAGATTCGAACATTTATTGAACACATCAATGGTTACGTGACCGAGCAAGAGCCATGGGTGCTTGCCAAGAGTGAAGAAACTCAGGGAGCACTCGCAACGGTTCTTTACACGGTGTGTGAATCCTTGCGGGCCATTGCTGTTCTCTACCACCCGGTAATGCCGAAGGCCATGACGCAACTGTGGTCAAATATCGGAGCACGCGAAGCACTGGGCGAGTTGGCCGACCAAAGGGTTGAGAGCGCGGGCACATGGGGTCAGTTACCCGCTGGCGTCAGCGTTTACAAGGGCGAATCGCTCTTCCCACGTCTCGAGGATCCTGAAAACATCTAATGGGTGAGGCAACGACTTGGCCAACTGCCCCACAGCCGCTCCTCGGAACGGTAATTGATTCACATACTCATTTAGATGTTCATGACATATCCCTGCATGGTGAAAACGGGCCAGATCCGCAGCAGTTGCTTGAGTGGGCACGTGAAGTTGGAGTTGATCGAGTCGTTCAAGTTGGGTGTGATGTTGCCTCTTCTCGGTGGGCGGTTGAGGCAGCGAATCGTTTCCCTTCGGTTATCGCAACTGTCGCTTTGCACCCCAATGAGGCACCGCGTCTTGCGGCCAAAGGTGAACTTGAGGGCGCGCTTGTTCACATTGCTGAATTAGCGCAGTCACCTCAGGTGCGCGGGATCGGTGAAACCGGTCTTGACTACTTCCGAACCGGTGAAAGTGGTCGTCCAGCGCAACATGAGTCATTTCGGTTCCACGTTGACCTCGCAAAAAGACTTGATAAGACTCTGGTGATTCATGATCGTGACTCCCATGACGACGTCATTTCAGTTCTCCTGGATCAAGGTGTTCCGGATCGAGTGATATTCCACTGCTTTAGCGGTGATGCAGACATGGCAAGAACCTGCGCTGAACACGGTTGGTACATGTCTTTCGCTGGTGTGATCACTTTCAAAAACTCGGTGGCATTGCGTGAAGCGCTCATGGTCGCCCCACTTGATTTGATCTTGGTGGAAACTGATGCGCCCTACTTAACCCCAACCCCCAATCGGGGGAAAGTAAATGCGAGTTATCTCATGCCTTACACGGTGCGAACAATCGCAGAGTTGCGTGGGCTGACTGAATTAGATGCCACCAAACTCCTGACTCAAAACACTGTTCGCGCATTTGGGGATTGGTAATTGTGGGTGCATCCCTTGGTGCTGGAGCGATCCGCGAGCTGGCTGCTCGCGTCGACATGATTCCAACCAAGAAACTCGGGCAAAACTTTGTTATTGATCCCAATACCGTTCGTTACATTGTCGAACAGTCACGCATCGATTCGCAGAGTGTCGTGGTTGAGGTCGGCCCTGGTTTGGGAAGTTTGACCCTTCGGTTACTTGAAGTGGCGTCACATGTAGTAGCTATTGAAATTGATTCCAGACTGGCAGAGCAACTACCGATCACGGTTGTGGAGATGTGTCCTGAACTACTGGGCAGACTTGATGTGATTAATCGCGATGCGATGCAGGTTCGGACTGGGCAACTTGCACCTTCGCCCACTGCGCTGATTGCCAACCTCCCTTACAACGTCGCTGTTCCCGTGCTCCTACATTTCCTCGCTGAGATACCAACGCTGACAAGTGTGTTGGTCATGGTGCAGAAAGAAGTTGCCGACCGACTGTGTGCCGGGCCCGGTTCGAGGACCTACGGAATCCCGAGTGTGAAAATCCAGTGGTTCGGCAAAGCAGAGGCTGCGGGAAATATTGGCAAGAATGTTTTCTGGCCGGCGCCCAATGTTGATTCAGGTTTAGTGCGCGTGCATGTCACGCACCCCTACGCGGACATGGAAGAAAATCGGCACGAAGTTTTCCAAGTGATTGACGCAGCATTTGCCCATCGTCGAAAGACCTTGCGGGCGGGTCTTGCAGACTTCATTGGAACAGCGCAGACGGCCGAACAGGCATTGGTAAAGGCCGAAATCGATCCCGGGGCTCGCGCGGAAACTTTGGAATTAGCGTCTTTCATTCGGCTCGCCGAAGCGATTAAGGTGCAGCGACTTTCTCTGCAATAGACTTTGGTTGTTATGCGCAGCGATTCTGTAACCGTCGAGGTTCCGGCAAAAATCAATGTCGCGCTAGGCGTTGCACCACTGGGTGCTGACAATTTCCATGAACTCATTACTGTCTTTCATGCAGTGTCACTTTTCGACACGATCACGGCAAAACCAGGTTCACATGGGGTCACTCTCACCATTGACGGCGAAGGCGCCAAATGGTTGCCCGTCAATGACTCAAATTTGGCAGTGAAAGCCGCGAAACTGCTTGCACGACACCATGGTATAAAGCCAAACGTTGACTTACATATTGATAAGCGAATCCCCGTTTCAGGTGGAATGGCTGGTGGTTCAGCAGATGCGGCCGGTGCGTTGATTGCCTGTGCTCGGTTATGGGAAACAAATACATCACGCGAAGACCTTGAGAACTTAGCCGCGCAATTAGGTGCTGACGTTACTTTTTCATTGCACGGGGGTACCGCTCTGGGAAGTGGTCGCGGTGAGTTACTTACGAGTGTGATCACAACCGGTGAGTATCACTGGGTGATTGCACTCGCCGACGGTGGATTGTCCACCCCTGCCGTGTACTCCGAATTCGATCGGATGCAGGCGGCACTGCCATCGGAGCTCCCTAATATCCCTACGCAATTGTTACTAGCCCTTCGCGCTGGTGATTCCCAAGAACTTGGAGCAGTGTTGAGTAATGATCTTGAACCCGCTGCATTGAGTTTGATGCCGAGTCTTAGCAAGACACTTCAGGTGGGCCTTGATTTGGGTGCTATCGGAGCCATGGTGTCTGGCAGCGGTCCAACGTGCGTTTTCCTTGCGCGATCAGAGGATCACGCCGCTAATCTTGCCGCAAGTTTGTCGGGAGCTGGCGTGTGTCGCAGTGTGCGCATTGCTTCCGGTCCTGCCGTAACTCGAGTCCTGGGCGTCTAAAACCCATCAAGTAGGCCACGAAGTAAGTCGGCGAGTTTTTCCTGTTCTTGGGAACTCAATCCGCCTAGAGCAACTTTTTCGCGTTCGAGTAGGTGCTTGAGCGCCCCGTCGACTGCGCTTTGGCCCAGAGGGGTCAGAGCCACGAGGACCCCACGCCTGTCTTTCTCGTCAGGGAATCTGGTGACAAAGCTGCGTTCAAGGAGTCGGTCCACCCGGGTGGTCATGGTGCCGCTCGTAACATGGGTTTGGGTGGCGAGCGTTCCGGCGGAAAGAGTAAATGGGGGTCCGGTTCGTCGCAGGGCGGCCAGGACGTCAAACTCCCATGAATCCAGATTGTGATCGCGAAATGCTTTTGCGCGCAACGTATCGAATTGGGCAGATACTCGAGTCAGCCGTGAAAGCACCTGAAGTGGAGATACGTCAAGGTCAGGGCGTTGCACCCGCCAGGCGGCAACAATCTGATCGACGTCGTCGGGATGGGCCATATTGGCATCTTATGTCAAGAATCTTGATATCAAGATTCTTGAACACTTAGGACTTCTTTTTCCCGGTCAAAGTCGGTTTGGTATCCAGATTTCGTAGACCATTCCAGGCCAGATTCACCAGGTGGGCCACCACTTCTTCTTTCTTGGGTTTGCGAACATCAAGCCACCATTGCCCGGTAAAGGCGACCATGCCGACCAGCATTTGGGAATACATGGGTGCGTACTTGTCGTTGATCCCATGAGACTTGAACTCGGCTGCGAGTACGTCTTCAACCTGGGTGGCAATGTCCACCATCAAACTGGCGAAAGATCCGGTTTGGGCAGTAACGGGGGAGTCGCGCACCAAAATACGAAAGCCTTGTGGATTGGAGTCAATGTAATTAAACAAAGCCATCCCGGCTTGCTCAACGAGTTCGCGAGCGCTGGCACCCTCATTGCGAGAACCGGCCAATGATTGGGTAATGGAATCAAGCAGGAAATTCATCTCGCGATCAACAACGACGGCGTAAAGGCCTTCTTTGCCGCCAAAGTGTTCGTAGACAACCGGCTTAGAAACATCAGCTTTCGCTGCGATCTCTTCGACCGTTACTGCTTCAAAACCTTTTTCAGCAAACAGTTTGCGACCCACATTAAGCAATTGTTCCCGGCGTTGTTGCCCCGTCATGCGAACTTTCGCCCCGCTTGGTTTGCGGGCAGCGGGAACCGGGGCAGTTTTTAACTCGATAACACTTGCGAGAGCTTCCTCATCCGCGAAAGTGGCGGGCATGATCTATTCGCCGGTGTAACCGCGTAGGCGGAATCGGTCATTGGGGTCCTTGAGCTTTTTGACCAGGCGCTCTGGCTTTGGCCAGCGAACATCAGTTACAAGTCCGGTCATCTCCATGCCTTTGATCACGCTTGCGGAGATATCGATCTGGCCTTTCATCACGCCGTGTCGGGCCGCTGTTGGGTCAACATGGTGCAGGTTGTGCCATGACTCACCCAGTGAGGGAATCGCCAACCAAGCAACGTTGCTTGAAAGATCACGTGAAGTAAATGGTCGGTTACCAAAAACGTGGCAAATACTGTTGATCGACCAAGTCACGTGATGCACGAATCCAATGCGAACTATGCCGGCCCAGAAGAATGCGGTCAGTGCGCCCATCCATGACCAGGTAATCAATCCGCCAAGAATTCCTGGAATGAGTAAACTCGAAATTACGAATATTGAAAAGTGCTTGGACATCCATGTGAGGTCTTTGTCGTTAGCAATGTCGGGTGCGTACTTCTCGATCCCAGTGTTGTCACTTTCAAAGAGCCAACCGACATGGGCGAAGAGTAGACCTTTTGCGATTGCCTTTTTAGTCGTCCCAAAGCGCCATGGTGAATGAGGGTCACCGACTTCGTCGGAGAATTTATGATGCTTCCGGTGGTCGGCAACCCATTGATCGAGTGAGCCTTCAATTGCGAGGGATCCAAAAATCGCCAACATAATTTTGACGCCACGATTGGCCTTAAACGATCCGTGGGTGAAATAGCGGTGGTAACCGACGGTGATTCCGCCGGCGGTCAGTGCCCAGAGCCCTAACGCAAGGCCGATGTCGAGCCAACTGACCCATCCGCCCAACGCAATGGGGATGGCAAATGCGACTGCGAGTAGGGGAATGACCACAAATGCACCGATCGTGATGCGCATGGGCAAACCGAGATAAACAAGGTCCTCAGCGTTTTCGTCAACCACAGGCTCACGGTCGACAATCTCTTGGTTCATAACACTCATGGGTTCTCCTTACATATTCACTCGCGGATTCATGGACACGGATTCATCGAAAAAAATTAACCTACGCAAGCGTAACCTACGGTAGCGTAACTTGCAACATGCGGCATGAATTGGCGCCGAAGTTGGGCTAACGCAATCTCTTGGCACCCCAAGCCATAAGGTGTATGTCGCACGATCCCGGGTCGTCTAGCGGCAGGACAGCGGACTTTGAATCCGTCAACGGAGGTTCGATCCCTCCCCTGGGAGCTAAAGTCTTTTTAAGGTGATTTTTCCATGGCCCACACGGTGGTAACTAGGCAAACTAGGCTAGTGGCGTGCGTCCCCCCATTGTGATCATTCTCGCGGCCGGCGAGGGAACTCGCATGAAGTCTGCCACGCCAAAGGTCCTCCATGAAATTGCTGGACGTAGCATGCTCGGTCATGTAATCGAAGCCGCTGCAACTATTGAGCCGGAACACGTCGTCGTGGTCGTTGGCCACGGCAGCGATCAAGTGATTGCGCATCTTGATGAAATTGCACCCTGGGTTGCAACCGTCGAACAAACACAACGCAATGGAACTGGACACGCCGTTCGCATCGCGCTTGAGTTTTTAGAAAATCGTAGTGTCCCTTCGGGTGAATCGCCCGTCGTGGTACTCACCGGCGACACTCCACTTCTCACAGGTGCATCGTTAATGGATCTCGTGAAGAGTCATATTGATCGTAATGCTCAGGCTACGGTATTGACGGCTGATCTGGATGATCCCTTTGGTTATGGCCGTATTATTCGATCAGGTAATCAGGTCGTCGGGATCGTTGAAGAAAAGGATGCAACCCCGCAGCAGCGGGAAATCAGCGAAATTAATTCGGGCATGTACGCATTTGATGGTGCGGCTCTGCACACTGCAATTGCTGGGCTGACTACCAATAATTTGCAAGGAGAGGAATACCTCACCGACGTCATTGAAATCATAACTTCTCGCGAAGGGACAGTCATCGGCGTGAGTGCCCACGACACCAATGACATTCTGGGAATTAATGACCGGGCCCAACTCGCATCGGCTGCAGCAATTATGCGCGATCGGATTAATGAGAAATGGATGAAAGCTGGAGTCACCATGCTTGACCCAGCGAGTACTTGGATTGATGTTGATGCCGAATTAGCGGCAGATGTGACCCTGCTGCCGCAAACTATTGTGCGTGGACCTACGGCAATTGAAACTGGGGCACAGGTTGGTCCGGGCACGACTTTGATTTCTTCTGAAGTGGGTGCCAACGCGGTGGTCCGCCATACGTGGGCAGAACTTGTTGTCATTGGGGCGGGAGCAACTGTTGGTCCCTACACGTACTTGCGTCCGGGCACTGTGATCGGTGATTCGGGCAAAGCCGGTGCGTTTGTGGAAATGAAAAATGCCCAACTCGGTGCAGGATCGAAAGTCCCGCATTTGTCCTACGTAGGGGATGCGACTATTGGCGCGGGAACCAATATCGGCGCGGGAACCATTTTTGTGAACTACGACGGCGTTGAAAAGCACCACACGACGGTGGGGGACCAGGTTCGGGTTGGCTCGGACAACATGCTGATTGCTCCGATTGTGATTGGTGACGGCGCCTACACGGCTGCAGGTTCGGTAATCACCGAAGACGTGCCCGCAGGCTCGATGGCGGTTGGCCGCGCGAGGCAGCGCAATATCTTGGATTGGGTCCTGCGAAAGCGCTCCGGAACGGGCTCAGCAAAGGCAGCCGAGAGGGCGATTGAATCCGACAATTAGCGACATGGAAAGGTTCACCTCAGAACCCCACCTTTCCCACGCCAATCACAAGTAAATAGTTCTTCCGGTACAAGTAAATAGTTATTCCGATGGAATGGATCGCAACCAGTAAAGGTGGAGCAGTGGCCGAAAAGTCAGTCCCAACTCAAAAGCATCTCCTGCTGCTCTCTGGTAGGGCGCACCCGGAGTTGGCCGAACAGGTGGCCGCGCATTTGGGCATTGACCTCACGCCCGTTACCGCACATGACTTTGCAAACGGAGAGATCTTCGTTCGTTTCCTTGAATCAGTTCGTGGTGGTGACGCATTCGTCCTGCAAAGCCACACCACGCCTATTAACAAGTGGATCATGGAACAACTCATCATGATTGACGCACTCAAGCGGGCATCTGCAAAGCGGATCACGGTGGTAGTTCCCTTCTACGGGTACGCACGACAAGATAAGAAGCACCGTGGCCGCGAACCAATCTCAGCCCGACTCATGGCGGACCTGTTTAAGGCCGCCGGCGCTGATCGACTGATGACCGTTGATTTACATACCTCCCAGATCCAAGGTTTTTTCGATGGACCAGTAGATCACCTGTTCGCACTGACACTGTTGGCCTCGCACGTGGCCTCAATAGTAGATCGCAGCAAGATCACGGTTATTTCCCCTGATGCCGGTCGAGTACGTGTTGCCGAGCGTTGGACCGACGTCCTTGGTGCGCCACTGGCCATTATTCATAAGCGTCGCGATCCTGACATTCCTAACCAGGTCCGGGTTCTTGAAGTTGTCGGTGACGTCAAAGATCGCGTCTGTGTTGTTGTTGACGACATGATTGATACTGGTGGCACGATTGTGAAAGCCTCGGAGACCCTGTTTGAGAACGGAGCCTCCCAGGTGATCGTGGCCGCAACCCACGGGATCCTGAGTGACCCCGCACGTGAGCGGCTGCAGAACTCAGATATCTCCGAAGTAATTGTGACCGACACTCTCCCCATCCCAGAACACCGCAGATTCGACAAACTCACGGTGCTTTCAATCGCGCCACTTCTCGCAACCGCGATCAACGAAGTCTTCACGGACGGCTCAGTAACCCGGATGTTTGAAGACGAAGACTACGGTCGGCAGATCTCCTCGCACTGACAAACACCACAGCCCTGCAATCACTCCCGTGCGCCCTTGTCAATAACACCCGCAAGCGCATAGTGTTTTGTTTGTGACATATTCGGAAAGTGGTGGTGGATGCAGATCTGTAACGGACACTTAGAATCAGGGCGCTGATTCACTTGGCTGATAGAAAAGACAAGATATCGCTGGTTGGATCGGTCTCACTCGGTACGGGAGTGATGATCGGGGCCGGGATATTCGCCCTGGTCGGACAGGTTGCAGCTCTTGCGGGGGATTGGTTCCCGCTCGCCTTTCTGCTCGCTGCGATTGTCGCCGGGGCCAGTTCCTATTCTTATATTTTGTACTCCAATGTGAATCCCTCCTCCGGTGGAATCGCAATGCTCCTCAAAGACGCCTACGGCCCAGGCGTGACTGCTGGCACTTTCTCACTATTTATGTATGTCTCGATGGTGGTAGCCGAGAGTCTGCTAGCTCGAACTTTCGGTACCTATCTGCTCAGACCTTTTGGATTGCAAGACTCTGCGGTCCTCGTCCCGCTGCTTGGCGTGCTGGCAATAACAGCAGCTGCTGTTGTGAATCTGGTCGGGAACAAACTCGTGGAAAGGTCCGCGACTACAACCGCAATCATCAAGATCGCGGGTATTGCCGTGCTCGCTATCGCAGGCTTGATCGGCGCTGGTGTCTCCGGCAACGGAGTCCTCGACAACGGTTCAGGGGAGAGCCTTGATGGTGTGGGACTGCTAGCCGGAATTACCCTCTGTGTTCTGGCATACAAGGGTTTCACCACAATCACCAATCAAGGTGATGACATTAGAAACCCGAAGAAGAACATTGCGAGATCCATTGTCATTTCTCTTGTGATCTGCTCTGCCCTCTACCTTTTGATTACCCTCGCGGTCGAGTCAAGTATCGGTGCTGAAGGTGCCGTCGAAGCTCGCGACTACGCACTGGCCCAAGCAGCAGAACCTTTTTTTGGTACGTGGGGTGTTGGGATCACAGTGGCGATAGCGGTCGTCGCAACTTTGTCAGGACTGCTCGCCAGCCTCTATGCCGTCTCACGTCTCTACGCCATGCTGCAAGACATGCAGCAAGTGCCAATTCTTCCGGCAAAAGTAATGCACCAGCCGCTGATCATTACGGCAGGACTTGCGATCCTCGTTACCGCATTCCTCAACCTTAGCCAGATCGCAACTATGGGCGCATTTCTTTACCTGACGATGGACATCGCGGTCCAATGGGGCACAGTCCGTCACCTGCGTAGAAAGACTCACGCGAAATCGTGGCTACCGGCGCTCACGATCCTGTTCAACCTCGCCATCTTGATTCCGTTCACCTTCCTGAAAATTCAGAGTGACCCACTCACCGTGATCGCCTCTGTAATCGTCGCCGCTGGGATTAGCGTCACGCAGGTATTCGCTGTTTCTTCACGAAACCGAGCTAAAAAACAGGGTTAGCATGGCGCTCCTTTGGCTGATTTACGGGAAAGCAGATCGTTGTTGTTCGAACGACGCAGCTAAATATGAATAGAAATTGATGCGAGCAGCATGGCAAAATGCGGCTTTTTCTTTGGGTCGACATCGACGCAGTCGAACCCAACGGTACTCATCAATTCGCGGGTGCAATAACGGTCAGTGGAGTACCCCAAATAGAGCTGCGCCCCGGGTGGATTAGACTTCTCTAGTTCCTCGGCGAGGGTGCACCATCAGCGTGACACCGTGATCGACGTGTTCGGGCTTTGGCCCCTCTCCTTGGCGCGCAACTGTTTCATCTAAATGTGCCGATTCAATACAAGGAGACTTCGTGACTAACGTCAACATTACCGCTTCCCCCCGCTCAGAATTTGGTAAGGGCGCTTCCCGCCGAATTCGCCGTGGCGGCCAGATTCCTGCAGTCCTGTACGGCACCGACACTGCACTTATGCACGTCACCCTGCCAGAGCACGAACTCAACCTGGCCCTTCGCAAGCCGCGCGTTGTGCTCAACATCGCATTTGATGGACAGACTTTCCTGACCAAGCCGCGCGATATTCAGCGTGATCCAGTTCGCTTGAACCTTGAGCACCTTGACCTGCTCGTGATTACTAGGCAGGAAGCAGCACTTCGTAGTGACTACGCGGATGCTGTCGCCCGGGTACACGCGGCAGCTGAAGAAGCCGGCCTTGACGTGGCAATGGTCATGCAGTCATGGGAAGAGTCCGTTGCAAGCGGCGAGCTGCCCCTTGACGCAGTTAGCCATGCAGTTGCTGACGCCAGAGAAAAAGCGATTGAACTCGCTAGTGCAGCAGCTGCAGCAGGCGCAACCGAAGATGCTGCAGCCTCAGCTAGTGCATTGGCCGCGGTCACACCAACTGAGCCTGACGCCCCCGCCGCCGAGTAGTGAGCTTTGTTATCGCGGGGCTGGGAAATCCTGGCCCCGCATACGCTGGTACCAGGCACAATATTGGTGCAATGGTGGTCGCCGAACTTGCAGCAAATTTGTCGGTCAAATTGTCGCGGCACAAAAAGGCATTCGCAGCAGTTGGCCAAAGTCACATTGGGCTTCCGGGATCCCACCAGAGCGTGGTGCTGGCAATCCCACTGTGTTACATGAATGAGAGTGGCGGACCCATTAAGTCGATTCTGGATTTCTACGACGTTCCGCCCGAGAACCTGATTGTGGTCCACGACGAACTCGATATTGACTTCACTGCAATCCGCTTGAAGTTTGGCGGGGGAGACAACGGGCACAATGGTCTCAAGAGCATCAAAAAATCAATTGGGTCAGGTGAATATTTCCGGGCCAGATTTGGAATCGGCAGACCACTTGGTCGCCAGGAGCCGGCGGACTTTGTGCTCTCACCATTTAGCACAGGAGAGCGCAAGGAATTACCTGAACTCATCGGGCGAAGTTGTGACGCGATTGAGACACTGGTGACTGATGGTTTAGACAAAGCACAAAGCAAATTCAACAGTTAA
>JBDNFH010000073.1:0-10518 GCA_041689915.1 Candidatus Nanopelagicales bacterium
TCGGGTCGCTCAAAGAAACGCTCCGTTCCCCGCAGCACCAGCGGAATATCAAGATTTGAGAGAGACGTTTCAAACTCGGCGGACTGGGCGTTAATCCGAAAAAGAATGGCAATGTCCGCTGCCACGGTCCCCGAATTTATGAGTTTTTTAATAGCAGCGGCCACATTCTCCGCTTCGTCATTGTCATCAGTGTAAGCCGAAATCGTTGGTGGTTGACCCGACTTTTGCTGGGATCGAAGTGTCAGCGGTTTGGACCGAGTGTCTCCGTGAATAACCGCATTGGCCATTGCCACAATTTCAGGTGAACACCGATAGCACCGAACCAATTCAACGCGCGTTGCATTGGGGTACGTTTTGACAAAGTCCATAAGGTATTTCGAAGATGCACCGGTGAAAGAATAAATCGTTTGGCTGGGATCTCCGACCACACAAATGTCGTCACGTTCACCAACCCAAAGGTCCAACACGCTTTTTTGTAGCGGGTTTACGTCCTGGAACTCGTCGACCGTAAACCACCGGTAGGCCGAATGCACTGTAGTTGCAATTTCAGGTCTCGTCCGGATCGCGGCTGACATCAACATCAAAATATCGTCGAAATCTAACAGATTGCGATCTTTTTTTAGTGTCTCATAAGAATCCATGACCTTGGCCAGGGTCGCTATATCAATCGCAAAATCTCGCTTAGCTTTGTGAATCAAAGCCGAGTCCATCATGTTGGACTTGCACCACTCGAGGTCGCCGCTGACATCTCGCACCAAAGCGGTGTCACTATCCACTTTGCAGTGAGCCAATGCGCGAGCGACGATCGGGGCTTTGCTTGACATGAGATCAGGGAAAGCGGTGCGAGACAACTGCGGCCAGAAAAATCGAAGCTGACGCAATGCAGCCGCGTGGAATGTGCGCACCTGCGCGCCTTGGACACCAAGCCCACGCAATCGATGTCGCATTTCCCCAGCCGCTCGATTGGTAAATGTCAGCGCCAGTGTGCGCTCGGCCTCACTAGCGCCAGTGAGCACCGAATATGCAATTCGGTGGGTTATTGCTCGAGTCTTACCGGTCCCGGCACCGGCGAGAACTCGAACCGGACCACTAACGGCCAAAGCAACCTCGCGCTGTTCGGTATCTAATCCCTCAAGGATGCCCTGTGCGCGCTGCTCTGTTTCCACCCGCTGATCCTTTCACGGGGATCGGACCCCCTCGCACCAACTCCACCGCACCCCTAGGCTTAACGGGTGAGCGACTCAAATTCAGTGATCATGTACAGCACGGTGTGGTGCGGCTATTGTCAGCGCCTCAAGGCCCAAATGAAGCGGGCCGAGATCGCGTACTCAGAGGTCGACATTGGGGCTGATCCTGACTCTGCCGCTTTCGTCGCCTCCGTCAATGGCGGCAACGAGGTGGTTCCAACCCTCAAGTTTCCTGATGGCACGACGCTTACCAATCCACCAATAGCTGAGGTAATCGCCAAAATGTCCGTCTAGTCCTCGGCTAGCGAAATGACGTATTACTTGGCAACTCTTCCCCGTACCAGCGCGCAATTAACTGGTGGGCAATGCTCACTCGCGGCGGTAGGTGTAACTCCTGGGCCAAACACAATTTTTTAATTTGTGCCCGGTCATACCAGCGGGCCTCGATGATTTCCTTACCATCAACGCAAATATCAGTATTCAAAGCCCGGGCTTGATAGCCCAACATCAGCGAGTTGGGAAATGGCCATGGCTGACTGCCCAGGTAATCAATACTTGCAGGATCAATCTGGATTCCGGTTTCTTCACCTACTTCACGAACTACGGCCGCTTCTGCTGGTTCACCCGCTTCAACAAATCCAGCAAGAACTGACACCCATCCCACTTGCCAGCGACTCTGGCGCGCAAGGAGCACCCGGTCATTCGGATCGGTCACTAAAACAATGACCGCCGGGTCGGTGCGAGGAAAGTGGATTGAATTATCAGTTGGGCACCGCCTGGTCCACCCAGCATCACTTTGTACCGTGTGAGTGCCGCACCTGGGGCAATGGGTATGCGTGAAATTCCAGTTGTCCAAGGCGACCGCTGCCACTAGCAATCCAGCATCACGATCACTGAGCCGAGACCCACTCGCACGCAAATTCAACCACGCATCAGGATCATAGGTTGAAACAAAATCGACGTCCACCGAGACGCCAAAAAATGCGGCACCGCCATCAAGACCGAGAAAATACGTCAACGCATCTTGCGGAATCTCCTCGAACGCAAAAAATCGAATGCAACTCCCCATGACAGGTGTCTGGGAATCGTGGACACAAATGAACAAAGTGGTGGGATCACTCAGTGCTTGGGCAATCCACTGGGGATCGTTACGGAACTGGGCACTGCGATCAGTTGCACTGCGGGAAAGTACTAAATCAGCCAGTATCGGCGAATGTGACATGGAATCCTCTCAACGAACACCAACCTACCCTCTGATCGCATTGACGTCACATAGGGTTTAGACGTGAATGTGTTCATTAGGCAACTAACCGGTATTCGCCTCGTTGCCGCAGTCTGGGTCTTGCTGTACCACGCACAGGGCCCCTTGGACACGATCGGATTATTGAACATCCCGGTCCTGCCGGACTTTATTCGCATTGGTCGCCTCGGCGTGGACCTGTTCTTTGCACTCTCCGGTTTTATTTTGGCGCACACCTATCTCAATTCACTCGGTGAGCACCTCAGAGCAAATAAGTCCATTAGGTTCTGGTGGCTCCGGCTGGCCCGCATCTATCCAGTGCATTTGGTCATGCTGTTCGTCGCCGGCTTTGCAATCGTGGCTCAATCAATCGTCACCGGCGAGGAACTCAATCGCAGTTGGCTTAACCTTTGGGATTTCATTAAAAACCTATTACTGATTCAGGAGTGGGGTGGAGACCCGCAGCGTGGTTGGAACTTCGTCGCTTGGTCACTTTCCATGGAATGGATTGCCTACCTGTTGTTTCCCATTTTAGCGCTCGTTTTATGGCGAATGCATAAGCATTTACCCACCTGGGCCCTCTGCTTTTTCTGGTTCTTGTCACTTACTCCACTGGTGATTTACGGCTTGGGGACATCTGACCCGTATTACACGGACAATTGGGGTTCAACTTACCGGGTGCTGACCGCTTTTACCGCCGGTGCGATCTCCTACTTAATTGTTAACCGACTTCGCGAATCCGATCGCTCCGCGTCGGTCTCTGACGTACTTGCCTTTGTCCTACCAGCAATTGTTGTCGCTGGATCGGTCTTCCTCGCGTGGCTACCAGCCGCAGCACCACCTATATCGTCAACAAATCCAGAGGCAGAACCGCTTCCTCCCTATTTCCATTTGATCTTGGTCCCGGTTCTGATTGCTTGGATCGGCGTTCTGGCACTTTCACGTCGAGGAATGGCCAATTTTCTGGCAACCAAGATTATGGTGTTTGGCGGATTTATTTCTTATTCGCTGTACATGACACATCTCATTTGGTTTGGCCTTTGGCGCGCCGGCATGCAGGCAATCGAGGTAGACGGCGGGGTGCTCTATGCACTCGCTGTCGTAGTGCTCCTTGGCATGTCTTTTGTCATCGCCTACGCAATGTGGCGTTTTATTGAAGAGCCCGCTCGAGTCCGCATGCGCAACTGGATTGGGATTCGTTCAACGCCAACCGAAGAAGCCGGCGAAGCAATCGTTGAAACAACGGACCCCAAAACCGCTAAGCCAATTGACGTTCCAGATCGCGAATGATTTCGTCGGTGTCCACCGAAAGTTCGGTTCCGAGCGACAACATGACAAATGCGGTGTCAACGTCATTCACATCAACTCCAGCGATTTGTGCCCACGCTAACCGGTAAAAAGCAAGTTGGGTTGGATCAATATGCTCGGTCCCACCCGTTTTCCAGTCAACGACCAGATACCGACCATCAATGTCAAATACTGCATCGATGTAACCCGTAATGGAACGACCAGAAATGGTCAAACTGAATTGCTGTTCAACGGCAGCAGGGGTCAACTGCGCAAAACGACTGGCCATAAATGCGTCTTTGAGTTTGCGGGTTACTTTGGTGTCTTTAGCTCCAGAATCTAGAGCCCCCGCTAATTCATCCCAGTCAAAAAGAGTTTGCATACCGTAATAATTTTCGATGAACGCGTGGATTTCTGTTCCACGGACAGCAACGTAATTCGGCAGACGCGGCATGGGTCTGGCGAGCTCCACCGCGAGAACTTCGGGTTCACGCATGGCTCGCAGCATGCTGCTTGCTCCTAGACTCCGAGGTAATGCAACTTTGCGAACAGGTGCTTCTAGCCGCGCACGTTCACGTTGCAAAGCAGAAAGTGAATCCGTCCAGACAGTTGCAATAGCTGCTTCACTTTCCGTTAACACTGTACCTTCCGGATCGGTTGAGTCAACGTATGTGGATTGTCGAATGAGTTCGTCAACAGCGCTCACCGGCACTGGCACCGGCCATGGCAACACAATGGCGTCTTGCGCCCGCTCGGGGCGATCCCCGTCAGGCGGAGGCGCCCAACAAGGGATATTGGCCCCGACACCAGCCAGGAGATCATGGGCAGCGCTCAAGAATGGGTGCGGACCATGCGGCTTCGTCCAGCCCACACCCCACCAGCTGCCACTGAGAGTCAGTGAATCTTTTGCTCGCGTGAAGGCGACGTAGGCCAATCGCTCACAATCGCGCTCTTTGAGTGCATCAAAGTGTGAAAGATAGTCATTTTTGAATGCAGTTTCCGAAAGCTTGGTCACACCGTAATCGGGAAATGCCACAATTGCCGGTGGCGCGTCCTGCCGTAACGGCCACGGAGCCATGGTTGCATCTGCACTCCAATTGCTTCGCGCTTTACCGCCGGGGAAAGCTTTGTCACTGAGGTTGGGGAGGTAAACGTGTGTGTATTCCAAGCCCTTCGCTTTATAGATCGTGATGAGTTGAACCGCACCCTTTTCAACCGGTTGCTCAAAATCCAGACTAATGTCAAATCTCTCGATGTCGTCAAGGCGGGAAATAAATGCGCCCAGAGACACTCGACCGTCGACATCGTGGAAATCGGCTGCTAGGTTTATTAGTTCGTTGACCGCGATTGCATCATTTCCATTGAGCTGAGCCTGAACATCTATTCCCGACTTACGAATCACTCGACCCATGAGTTCGACTAATGGCTCCCCAACGTGTTTGCGCAAGGACCGGATCTGCTCAGCCATTTTGCCAAAGCGTTCAATAGCACCCGTCGAGTAGCAGTCAAGTTCCCCCAGGTCAAACAGGGCGTCAGAAAGTGAAACGACGTCGACTAAATCAATACCTTCGACTGCAGCCTCAAGTGCTTGATCAATGTTTTCAGCAGTTGCTCGACCACTTGCCTTAGCAAGTACGCCAGCTCGTGCGCCCAGCGCTGCCAGGTCTCGGGAGCCAATGCGCCATTTCACGCCACTCGCCCAACGCACAAATGAGGGATTGGCGGTTGGTTCGTGAATAAGCTCAAGAATTGCCCGCAGATCTATGACAAGTGGTTGCGAAAGTAGCCCCGCAGCCGAATGTAATTGCACCGGTATCCCACGCTGCTGCAAGGCATCCCGCATGCGCATCAGAACATTCCCCGTTGCTGCCAAAACAGCAATATCTTGATCAAGCCCAGCGGCTTGTATGGCACCGTGTTGCGCAGCGATCTGATCTGCCATCCAAGCTATTTCTTGATCAGCGAAGTCAAAAAGCGCCAAGGTGATCTCCCCCTGGATGTCACGAGTTGGATCTAAACGCTCAACGCTTGGGTGTTCAGCGCGCAGATTTTCCGAGATCAGATTTGCCAATTCGAGGATTTGCACACCTGATCGGCGATTGGCTGACAGTGGATAGACACTTGCGCGTTGATTGTTCACTGTCAGAAACTGTTGGGGAAAACTATTGATATTCTCAACACTTGCCCCACGCCAGCCATAAATCGCTTGACATGGATCCCCCACCGCGGTTACGGGGAATCCCTTCGAAAAAATCGTTTCTAAGAGAATCCGTTGACTAATTGACGTGTCCTGATACTCATCGAGCAACGCGATGGCAAAGCGCGAGCGGATCTCCTTTGCCACCTGCGGGAATTCAATAACGATTTTAGTGGCAAGCCTGACTTGATCGGAGAACTCAATGAGTTCGCGTGACTCCTTCAATGCCCGCCAATCATGTACAAGGTGCGACAGAACAATTCGTTTGGCCGATGTACTTGTGATTCTCCGCAATGTTGCATTTGATCCGGTCAGTCCGCCAATGTAGGCGATCACCTTCTGGTCGTATTCGATTACGGCATTCGGGTCAATCGCCAGTTCACTGAGTTCACCATCAAGTGCCAATAGATCCGAAGTTATTTTCACGGGACCAACGAAAATGCCGGTGAGATCCCGCCCGGTATTGCACACCAGTCGGTAGGCCAATTGTTGCCGTGCACCGTCGGTGAGTACGTCAGCGCTGAAGTCCCGACCGAGCAGTGCACCAAATTCCTTGACGATCCCGGATGCAAATGAGTTATAGGTTGAAATAACGGGATCGCCACTCTCAGATTCGAAAGTCTGCAAATACAACTCGCCGAGTTGAGCAATGCGTGAACGCGCCGAATCGAGTAATTGGGCTGTTGCTTTCGTTGTGAAGGTAAGGCCTAGTACCTGCTCGGGTGTGACGTAGCCACTGCCAATGAGGAAGGCGATGCGCGCTGACATGGAAGTTGTTTTCCCCGACCCAGCACCTGCAACCATGACTGCAGGTTCACGGGGAGCCTTGACCGCATTAAGTTGTTGCTCAGAGAGCGCAAACCCAAGAATCTTCTCAAGATCAGCGTTGCTGAGTTCATTATGTGAATTAGTTGTCATTGCTCTCCCCTTCCTCAATCACGTCGCGGCTGAAAATATCTGTTGATTGAGTCGGGCACACACGTTTATAGGAGCAGTAACGGCAGGAAGGATTTACTCGCGGGGTAAATGTTTCGGTTCGAATGATCTCAGCAGCTTCACCAAGTTTTACTTCAATCCAGGTCGGAGATTGCGCAAAGTCAATGACCTCTTGCCCTTGAATTTTTGGTTTCGAGGCGTCAATCCTTAATTGGACCAGCGCCGCACCTATCGGGATCTGATCTTGATCCTAGGAATCTGCATTAAACTCTGCAGTTTGTTGGTCACGGAGCAATAACTGATAAATCCCTAATTGCCCGTTCTCGGCGATCTGCGCTCGTGTCGGCGGCGTTTTGACATTCTTAAAATCAATGGCGACCAGGCGCCCCGCTTCATCTATCTCCACCCGGTCCAGAATTCCGCTGAGTTCAATCTCCTCTCGCTCACCGCTCGGTGTGGTGACCGTCAGTGATGTTTGATATTTGCCTTCAGCTTCTTTGAAAACCCGCGGTGACAGATTGTGATAATCCAGGAAAAGTTCAGCGGCCTTGTATGCCTGCGCCAGATCCGCCTCGGCCTGCCAGTCCGCTTCATAAGCTAATGCCCGCCAGGAGCCACTGATCAATTCTTGGATTTGCTCTTGGTCCTGATTAAGTTCACCTTTCGCCACAAACTCAGCGATTGCGTGGACAATGCTGCCAAAAGCAGTTGCCGAACCGCGTGAAACCTGTGCCTTCACTTCTCGATCCAAGAACCACTTCAATGGACATTGCAGGAGTGAGTCCAATGAACTACCCGATATGTGGATTGGTTTGTGCACTGACCGTACGGGTCTACTCGACTCCGTAAGGGGTGCCAGTCCCCACCAGGTTTGCGGACCAACACTTGGCCCCATCTCCCGGAGCAGATCCCCCGCTCTGGATTTGAGCGCCTTGCTCGCATTTGGATCCGCGAGGGTCTGGCGAAGGTTAGCCGCTAGCCCGGACCAATTTGAACGGTTTTTCGGGTAACCACTGACAGTGCGCGGATAAATCCCACCCGCCTGCACGTCACGAATAAACCGACTGGGCTGATCCCCACCTTCACTGCCTTGATCAATACAGGTGAATGTCAGTACTTCGCGAGCCCGCGTGCTCGCTACATAAAACAAATTACGTTCCTCGCGCAATAGTGCAACCGGGTTCGTGCCGGGTATCGCGCCACCAATACTAATTTCCTCGGCGCGCAAAAGACTCCCGCGAGCAACCAGGTTTGGCCAGATTCCTTCCTCGAGCCCGACGACCCAAACCCGATCCCACTCGCGACCCTTACTCTGGTGCACGGTCATGACCTGAACCGCGTCCGCGCGCAAGCCCCGCGCAGATACTGGTTCAGCCGGCAAGTTCTGATATTTCAACTGAGTGAGAAAGTTGTCAATTCCCGCATTTGTCCGTTCCGCGAATCGAGTGGCAGTATCAAATAGCGCCATAATCGAATCGAGATCGTGATGCGCGCTTCCGCTGTGGGACAGGGCAGCTTTCTGCAACCGCTGTGGCCAGCCGTGGGGGTACGTCTCACCACCACTCCAGGCGGTCCACAAAATATCTGTCACCGGTTTGTGGTTCTCAATGTCACTTCGAAGGTGCGCAATTAAACCCGTGATTGCACGCACCCGGGCACCCAACTCACCAGGAATCACAACCGCCGAACCCGCTCCAACAATTAATTCCCGAATGAGTTCCGGTGAACTGACATTGGGTTGCAATGTGCGCAGTGCTCGGCCTAAGCCTCGCATTTCACTTGCATCAAATCCACATATCGGCCCAGTCAAAAGGTCGGACACGTCTGCGGCGCTCGCCTGCTGTGGCCGGACGGCAAGGGCAATGAGCCCAAGCAGGACTTGCACCGCGGGCTCCTCTTTCAAGGCGATTTCGTCGGTTGCGACCACAACCGGAACCCCCGCGCGATTCAGTGCCCGTGTGATTAATGGAATGTCAGAACGCGCTCGACCAATAACGGCCATTGACTTCCAGGAAACACCCTGGGTCATGTGCGCGGTGTAAATACCTTCGGCGACAAATGCGGCGCGCGCGTTACGTGATGAATATTTATTGATAAACACCGAACCCGAGTCTGCGAAAAAGTCTCCGTAGCCGACCTGGGACTGACCGCTGACACCAAACGGCGCTGTGGCCGCGGCGGCGATTTCGCGACCAAAGCGCCATGAACCGTTGAGCGCGTGGACTCTCGCATGTACAAATTCTTGCATGAAGCCGGTAGTCATGTCGGTTTCTGATCCTCGGAAACCAAAAACACTTTCATGGGGGTTGCCGACCGCGACGAGCACCTGCGTCTTCTGGGCTAAGACGGCAAGGAACTCTCGGTGCAGTGGACCAACTTCCTGATACTCGTCGACGTATATATGTGTGATTCGCGCAACTGCCGGTGACACGGGCGCCAATGCAATTGCCTCAAGCAGAAGCGAGTTGTAGTCCATAACGTTTTCCAGTGTCATGACTTCAGCGTCATTGGCCGCAATGTGTCCGGCGACCACCCACTCTGGTCGATCGAGTTGCTCACCCAATGCAATGAGATCTGCGCCATTTAAATGCAGTTCCTTCAGCCTGGCAATAACGTTGCGAACTTCACGAGCAAAACTCTGGGTAGTAGCAGCGCTGCGAAGTGACACTGGCCAGTCAATGGCCGAACCGGATCCCGGCGAACTTGCACCTGGAGAGTCGGCGAGTATCCCCGAAATCAGGTCACGGATCCGGGCGTCCTCTTCCGCACCAGAGAGTAGTTTGGGTAGCTCCCGCGATTGCGGATCGGTGGTGCTGGCCGCACCCATCACGATTGAGTACGCCAACGCGTGGAATGTTCCGATATACGGGAGCACGGTGCTGTGTACCTGCCCTGCGAGTCTCTCGCGAGCGTCCCGAACCGCCAATTTGCCGTATGTCAGTACCAGAATCTCGGCCGGTGGGATTCCCGCACGTAGGCGTCCTGCAACCGCTGCAACCAGCGTTGTGGTTTTACCTGAGCCGGCTGAGCCAACAATCAAATTGCGGCCCGAGTTCAGATTGATCACGGCCTGTTGCGCAGAATTGGCAATTATTGGCTCTGGCACGCTCAAATCTGTATCAAGTTCCCACCGCATGAGACATGAATACCATGCTTGCCTGACATGTTGCACCGACAAGGGGCACACTGTGACACGATCACCCCGTGGCACCCGAACCGGATTCAGGAATTGAAACCGAGTTCACCATTGCCGGGCTACTTCCCTACATCTCCCAAGTTTCCGCACCTGAACTCCCCACTAACGGTGCCGGACATGCTCCGTTAATTGACGATGGTGCAATTAAAAAAAGAATCCGACGCCCACTTGACCTAGCCCGCTTTGTCGTGGCGATTACCTTAGCCGCGGGAACGATCGCACTTGGCTATTTCGCAACAAGCACCACAGCTGGCCTGGACACTGATATTGAAAGTGGTGTGGCGTTACTTCCATCCCTCGTCGTCCTGGCCCTGAACGTCATTGGCGGTATCGGCTCCCTCGGCCTTCCCATTGCCGGTTCCATCAGTTTGATTTTGCGCAGACGTCTACGCCAGCTTTTTGATTCCCTGGTGGCCCTGTTCCTTGCCGTAACAGTGTTGTCCATTACCGCAATCGTGATTGGGTATCTTGATAA
>JBDNFH010000074.1:0-7957 GCA_041689915.1 Candidatus Nanopelagicales bacterium
ACCCAGTCAAATTTGCATTTACCAAGTTGGCTCCAGTCAAGTTGGCCCCAGTCAAATTGGCATTTAACAAATAGGCCCTAGTCAAATAGGACCTATTCAAATTTGCATTAAACAAATAGGCCCTAGTCAAGTCGGCCCTAGTCAAGTCGGCCCCAGTCAAGTTGGCCCCAGTCAAATTTGCATTTACCAAGTTAGCTTCAGTCAAATTTGCCTTTACCAAGTTGGCCCTATTCAAATAGGACCTATTCAAGTCGGCCCTAGTCAAGTTGGCCCCAGTCAAATTTGCATTTAACAAATAGGCCCTAATCGAGTCGGACCCAGTCAAGTTGGACCTAGTCAAATTTGTGCCCATCAAAGAGGACCTATTCAAGTTGGCCCCAGTCAAGTTGGCCCCAGTCAAATTTGAATGTAATAAATAGGCCCTAGTCAAGTCGGACCCGCTAAAGTCGAGTTCGTGCAAGTCAAGTCTACTCAAATTGATTCCCGCAAAGTTCAGTTTACGTAAATCAAGTTTACTCAAGGTTTCGTGGTCTTTTAACGCCCTCTTAACGGTAGCTAGATGCTCTTGCATTATGTGTTCTCCAAAACGGCTGGACGGAGAAAGCCCCGCCACGCCCCGCCGCAATTGCGACGGGGCTTTGTTTACAGGTAAGACCCTACACAACGTAGGACTATTTAGGGGACTTATGGACCAGCTTTGTTATCGCCCGACGACGTTTCGGTTGAGCGATTGGCATCGAATCAACCAGGCTTTCAATTTTGTCTGCGACGTTGCCTAGTGTGGCCGCAACAGTAGTACGGAAGAACCTGGAAGCCTTCACTTCATCAGTAATATGCTTGGCGTTCCCGCCGGAGCTCCTCAGCAGCTTTCGAACTTCGTCAACGAGGTTCTCCATTGGCGCTCCAGTATCACCAAGCATCGTTCGAATCTGATCGAACCGTTTCAGGTCATTCAAGAGCTTGTCGAAAGTGGACTGATATACTTTGCCTGTCTGAGAGGATTCGTACGGATTTAACAGCTCGTATTCTTCATCCGTAAACGGACCGAACTCTTCCGTAATCTTCTTAGAGCCTTCTGCGTACTCAACTTCAACCATACGCGATCCCTCGGGAATCAACGGATCGTCTTTATGGATACGCACAGCTTTAAGCACTCCGTCTTTGAGTTTTCGGAGTTCATGCTTTGATGAAGGCATGAACTTCGTTTTACAGGCAAGCTGCTCCGCAGCGATCTCTACTGTAGCTAAGAATGAAGTAGCAAAGTCCGCGACCGCCAGTTCGATCGTGTCTTCGAATCTTTGCTTCACGATTTCCTTTAGGCGTAAAGCTGCCGCAGGGCAGACTTGTTCGAAACTAACTGAGACACCCACTTCCCCGTAGTCTGGTCCGCGAACCCCGATGACGAACTCGTCTGGGAACAGTTCTGCGATGAATCGCTTATTTAGCTTCTTCTGTGCGCCAGCTCGAATCTCATCGATATTATCGTTCGCTTCCTTCACTGCATTGTGCAGGTTAGGTATTAGGACGTTAGTGGTGTAGTCATCAAACTGATCTACATCACCGGCCAGGATGATTCGTTCTCCGGGTTTCTTCTTGAGAATGCGTCCAAGCTTTTTCTCAGCATCAGCAACTGACTTGGACCCTTCAGCGATCGCAGTCAGTGGAAGTTGAGCGGAAGGGATTGTAACGCTGTCACGGTAAGCGATCAAAGCAGTTTTCGCTGCGTTCATTTTTCTAATATATGGATCTCGTACATCCAGCATTTTCAGCGAAATACCAACCATGCTGGCGTCGGCTTCATCGCTTGAAGCATTCAGCATGGAACTTCTTTCGGACGGGGTTGCTCGTCTTTGGGTTGCAAACCAAGTGGTCTCAAATTCGACAGTATAGCAAGCCTCTTTGAGATAGTCGGCCGCAGCTTTCAATGTATTATTTTCGCCGGTAACTTGAGTTTCGGTCATGTTGGTTTCCTTGTGTTTGTTAGGTTTCGTTTTTGTAGCCATCATAGATCTCCATAAAGAAAGGCACCCGAGATTGTTCCGGGTGCCTGTGTGTTGGTTAGTTAAGCGGACAACGCATCTACTTACTGCTGTTTACGCGACGTGAGACTTTTCTTGTTTGCTGCGTTCCTACGCTCGGGCTGGCAACGGTTTGGCCTTTGCCTTTCTTACCTGAGACGGTATAAACCATTCCTGTCTCAGCATCCAGGCAGCGATTGTCGGCCCATCGCCGAAGCTTCTCGATCGACTCACCGGCAGTCAACATAACAGGTACAACCTGCTTTGCTGTTTGTACCAGTGGAGCCTCGAACAGAGCAGACAATCGACAACAGGCACGGATTTCGGCGCCAGTCCAGATGTCATCGGCTGGTCGTTCCTGTGCGTCAAGGCCGTAAAACTTCGTATAGATATCCCAGATCGAATCTTTAGATTCACGACTAGGGAGATCCATGAAGAAGATAGCGTCAAATCGTTCAGCACGAGTGAACTCGGGTGGAAGTCGAGCCACGTTGTTAGCTGTGCAAATGAAAAACACATCAGACGTGTGATCATTAAGCCAAGTCAATATCGTACCAAACATGCGACTGCTGACTCCGCCGTCATGTTCACCGCCCTGGCCGCCGAGAGTTTTCTCGATTTCGTCGACGAAGATCTGACACGGTTCCATTGCGTCAGCAACACGAAATGCTTCGCGAGTACGTTCTTCGGTCAGCCCCACAACGCCACCCATCAGCGCTCCGATGTCGAGACCCAGGGTAGCTCTATTCATCTCATTGCCGAGGGCTTTAGCGAACGCACTCTTACCTGTACCGGGCACGCCCAGCAGCAAGATAGCACGGGCTCGAACATGTGCTGGCTTTCCAGGTTTCAACGCCTGCTTGCAGAATCGTTTAACCCCAGCCAGTCCACCAATCGAGTCGAACGATTCGTTACCGCCATACAAACTCAACAAGCCTTGCTTGTTAATCGTTTCCGCTTTCAGTCCCCAAATAACGCTGGGCACGATTGCCTCGTGCTTCATGATTGACAGCGAGGCAACCCCTTCTACTTGATTACGAGTCAGCCCGCCACAACTCTTAGCGAGTTCGTCGATATCTTCCGGGATCTCGCAGTTCGAGCCCGTCAGTAGCCCTGTGAGGATCTCCTTACGTTCGAGTGGATTGGGTAGTTCGTGATCGATTACCCAGAACTGTTCTTGCAACTCAAGCGGCAGTTCCACACCCGGAAACGAGAAAATTATCAAGTGACACTTGTAGGCTTTACCTATACTCAGTAAGTACTGGATCGCCATGAGCATGTCTTTTGCCGTGGCGTTGTTGTTGCATATTTCCCGATGACCGTTACGCAACACGAGAATCCAGTTGCTGTCATCTTCGGGTAGTGCGGCGTAGTTTTGTGCTCGTTCGTGCCTCGCTTCTGCGTAGGATACCATCGCCTGCACTGCTGCGAGTGCCGATGGTTTTTGCTTTATAGTCCCCTCCGGACTTTCTCCTGCTCCTGGCTGCTGCATTCCTTTAATGACATCCCAGACCATGAGACGCCAATCAGGTTCGAACTCTTCGGCGAGCTTTACCATACTAAGTAGAGCCTCTTCGGGCTCGTGTGTCCGCAACCAGATACCGGCTTGACCTGACTGGACAGACTCCGCGATTTTCATTGAAAGCGTTAGTTCTTCGAGCATAAGTTATTGACCTGCTTTCTGTTGTTGGTTTAAGTTTACAACGTGAGTTGCGGTTTCTTCTGTGGTTTCTTCAGTGGTTTGCTTTCCACCAAACTTATCCGTGTAAGGGCGGGTAGCATCGTGACAGGTTGAACCCTGATATCCAGTGGGTGTCACTGTGACGAATCCACCCTTGTGGAATGTGAACTTGATCGACATTGCCGCTCCTTTGCTTTTGTTTTTGGCGAGACACCGCAGACTAGACATACCTTGCCAGTCTTGTGCATCGTTACTGCGTTACAGTTGCCGCAGTATTTGTAGTAAGTAAATCTGTACATTTTTTGCAGGTCGATCTAGCTGACTCCCAGGCGAGACGTTGTGTCAGACGTCGCCGTATAAGTCCCATCTGATTCCTGATGAAAAACCATCGTATCGCCCTGCAGCTCAGCTTCAGAACGTGCTTGAACCATACGATAGTGCATGTAGAGATCGCCGAACGACATCTCAGTTTTATTACCTGTCTGAGGGTGAATGGCGTCCCGCACTCGACCTCCTACGCCAGGCAAGTTCAGGATTCCGTTTCCGGATGACCACCAGTCAGTCATCAGTATGTACTCGGAACCTTTCTCGTCGTAAGTAGCCGAGACTACGTTATCATTTGCATCCCGCACAACTCGCACAGGCACGACGCCGATCTCGTAAGGGGCACTGGAAGCTTCGCGGCTGCCTTCTGAGAACTTCGATTTTAGTGCAGCTTCGGTGACTCTAATAACGTGATGAGCACCCTCACCGATCTGCGAGGCAGTCCAGCCGT
Organism: Candidatus Nanopelagicales bacterium; assembly: GCA_041689915.1. Classification (GTDB taxonomy): domain Bacteria; phylum Actinomycetota; class Actinomycetes; order S36-B12; family S36-B12; genus UBA4592. The sequence goes on from JBDNFH010000074.1 coordinate 4,475, forward strand.
CCGGCAGGGGCCAGTCACCTACCAGTTTACCGTCGTGATTATCTTTCCAGGTTCGATAGTGTTTTTCCCCTTGCACGAACTCCAGATCCGGACAGAACTCTTTAACTGCATTCAGTAGATCAATTAACCCGTCCTTTGGGATAAAGATTGCACCTTCGGTTGTTGTAATATGACTCAATGTGTTGCCTCCAAAAATTAACGTTAAAAGAAAAACCCCTGAAGGGGCTAAGTGTAGGTCTAGTTGTTGCGAAAAATAAAGATCGACACCGCAAAAGTGCAGGGCCGATCCATGGCGTTTAAGTTAGATTCAAAAAACGGTTTTTAACTTTTGAAATACCTTTCGAAATTGTCATCGAAAGCTTCGTCGTCATCATCATCATCATCATCATCATCATCATCGTCGTCGAAATCGTCATCGTCGTCGAAAGCGTCATCATCATCATCATCATCATCATCATCATCATCATCATCATCGTCGAAAGCGTCATCATCGTCATCGTTGTAGAAATCTTCGTCGAAATCTTCTTCGTCGAAATGCCCAAATTGTTCGATTTTGACTGTGTTGTCGAACACTTGGTACAGTTCGCTCTCCGCTTCGTGTAGCTCAGTGTCGCGGTCTAACATCATGCTCATAGCAAAAGGCTCCCTTCTGTCTCTGGTTCTTGTTCTTGCGGAGGTATCTCACCGATTACTTCCTGGATTTGCTTTAGGACACCATCCTTCTCTCCATTTTGTAATGGTAAAAGCTGAATCTGGAAATACATTTCTTTCAAGTTTTCGATTACCATAGATTTTAATTCTTCTGTCTTGGCTCGTTGTGCGTCCCAGACAGCATTAAACATTTCAGGGTCGTCAGAGAATGTATCATCAATTTCTTGGCCTGCTGTTCCGGTTAAACCCAGCCTCAGCACGTCGGGAGGGTCTGCAATACCCTCAACCTTTAATACCTGTTCAATGTAAGCACGGATTTCCGGAGAGAACTCTGTGTCATCGGGGTCTTCGTTGGGGGGCCACAATACTGAGGCCTCAGTTATTCCCCACAAGATCTCAGCAGCATCGGCCGGGTCAAACTCGTCCGGTTGAAAATCATCACCGCTGAAAATGTTGCACAGCTCAATGAAACGACGAACATCCTTCCAAAAGAAGTTTGTGGTCACAACTGAGATTGCCGCCATTATCTTGTCGAGATTTTCCTTCGGTAGTTGCAAACCAAAATCCATCTGCAACTGTGTTTTGATTGTTTCTGCCGACCACCCGTCTTGGTCTGCACCTGGAAGCATCTCCGAACCGTACACGTCTATTACCAGTAAGAATAAAGTAACAGCGTACGATTCGTCGTTCAACAGTAGAGCACGCTGGGCAGCTTTAGGGGCTACCGGCATCTGCCCACTCGCTGAGCGTTTTAGGAGTGCTTGCGCGGCCTGCTTTTCGAGACATCTCGTCATCGAGCTGTTCTGTGAGTCCATTCTCAGTGCCTCTTCCTTGCTGAAGTTTACTTACACGCTCAAACCGATTGACGGTCCTGAAGTACAGTGCAGTAACATCACACATTAAATGAGTGACGGCAAATGCGGGTAGCTGTTCAACTACTTCGGATTCCTCCAAGTCGAAGAACTTCTCCATACCCGTACAGGATACCCAACGACAGTCACAAATAACCACGGTGAAGATCGGAGCAAGCTGTCTTATGCGACCTCCAAGATGCTTGGCGTAATCTTCTAATGCGTTCGTTACAAACTGCACGATGGCGATCGAAGTAGCGTCTGTCACGAACTCCAGATGCGAAAGCCAGTCTATTAGCATGAACTGCAATTGCTCGGATAACTCAAGTTCTCTGTCCGGATCTTTTGCACTCCACAGTGCTCGGGTAATGCGCTTGCACGCTTTCTGATCCAGCATGTGGAGTGCTTTTGACCACTCTACAATAGTTGTTGCCATTAAACTAACCTGTGGCAAATTGGAATGTCGATTCGGTAGCGAGCTACCTGCATCCTGGGATGTTGTGGTGGTAAAGAGTTACCGTCTTCCCCTGTAACCGTTTCTAGCGGGCGCCCTTCACTGTTGATTGGGTAAGCTCCTCCAGGTTGTCCGTTGATTCGCGGGTCGGAACAACCCTGACGTGCTGCGTAACCTAAAGCCATGTTACGTGCGTCAGTTGCTCCTAGTTCATCTATTGCGTTGGGCAGAATGTCCGTAATGTCACTTTCAATCACGACAATACCTGAGGTGATGTCGTTCGTAAACTTACAGGCGGGTTCGACAATGTGTAACATTGAGTAGGTTCCTTCTAGTAGGGATTGTGTGTACGCACATGATTGTATCGTGTGCCGGGCAATAGCTAAAGAGAAGGGTAAAGGTTAAAACCTAAACCCACTCTCTCTGTTTACTTTCGCGAAGGACAGTGTACTTTAAGTAGTAGTACGAAGGACAGGCCTTCGTCTTAGTTTCTTAGTTAGTACACTATCGCATTCGCGAAAGTTTTTAGTTAGTTAGTTACAGTGATCAGGCTTTCGCCCAAGCCTTTACCCGAGCCTTCACCCGAGCTTTCACCCGAGCTTTCGCCCGAGCTTTCAGGTAGGCCTTGGATCGAGCTCTCGCTCGAGCTTTCGCCCGAGCTTTCGACATGGTTACCCATGCGAAAGCTCTTTGCCCCCTGGAGCATAGCATGAGGGTCGGTGCGACCAGCGTCGCACAGACCCTGGTCATAGGGTCCAAAAATGTATACAGGGTGATGAGCCCCATATACGTTCCCATGAAAATTCCGCCACCGTGGGCAAGGGCTAAACCGCCACTTACCACTGTTAGCGTACCCCACAGGGTACGAACCGCAGGTGCGTTAGCAATCCGCCTGATCGGCGCTATTTTCGCCAACACAAGGTCAGTGCTCCCTCGGAATTCTCCGAGGAGGCAAGCCAACCACGTGGCGATCCTCAACAACAGGGTCGGCTTCTTTGGTGGCGAAGATATCGCCGTGGGGGCCCGACGTTTTTGGCGTCGGACCTTTCTCGCTTCACGTCGCGATGTCTTCTGCGCAGCCAGATCGATTTCCCGTGCCAGATTTTGTAACATAACAAAGACTCCTTCGGTTAGTAGTTAGTTGAAACGTAAACAACCGCCTGAAATTCAGGCGGTTGTATCCTGCTTAGCTATTTATTAGTGCTCGTGCCACGTGGGGGTCGTGGCATTGTGGATCCACTTCCCCAGGCGGTCGATGGGCTTGATGTATCCGAACAGTGACGCACATCTCAAGAGCTGATATACTGGATGCGCAAACAAGTTGTGTGCTGTCCACGCCAACTCTGTGCACAAGAACTCTTTAGTCGACTTTTTCATTACGTCTCCTTAGTGGTTAGTTGCTCGTATTGACAGATAATATCTGCCGATACGGGCATTGAAGTGGTATAAACCATGGGATAAACGGATCCCACAGGTATCTTGCCCCGTTTTAGACCCGTATTTAGGTCTAAACCGCGGCTATAACGC
>JBDNFH010000075.1:0-10364 GCA_041689915.1 Candidatus Nanopelagicales bacterium
CATAGTTAATAAATGGTCTACCGTCACAGGAAAAAACGACTTCCTGTCCAAATCTAAAATCCTCGATCGTGGGGTAAGTGCCCAGTCCGACCCCGACCCAACTTCCGATCAACCACGAAAGTGGCATGACTTCAACGGGAAGCTTGTCCATGGATCAGCCCTGGCCCTTAAAGAGTTTGGCCACAACGTAAAACGAGAAAAACCCTGCGGCACCGATAGCAATAATGAGCAGGGATGTGTAAACGATCTCTAACATGTTGGCACTCTACCCTTTCGCACGATTTTGCTCAGATGGGACATATTCTCGCAGCCATTGTCCGATCTGCGACAAAGTATCCGCACTGATCGCGGTCTCGGCATGGCCGAACCCTTCAACCACAATCACTTTGGCATGTGAATTACCGGCACGCTCGACCGCATTTTCCAATGCGTACGCGTGCTCAACCGGGAAGTACTTGTCGACATCTCCATGCACAATCAGCAGTGGAGTGTGGGAAAGCCGCTCAACCGCGACTTCAGGTGAGATTGGGGGTGGATCTGGCCAAGGAGTGCTTGACACGTGGACACCCTTGCCCCGCAGAACCAGTCGGCCAGATTGGGTTTCAATCAGGCGGTGAACTACCCGCATAATCGGCGTTCCGCGGTAAAACCAGAATGCGGGAGCGCTCACACTCACAACTAGATCGGGTGCACTCGCACCTTGCGCTAAGGCAGCCTGGCGCAACACCACCGAGCCGCCCATGGAGAAACCAACGGTTGCGACAGTTCGGTAGCCAAAGTCGCGCGCATGGGCCACGGTTGCATCAACATCAAAAATTTCGTCCATGCCCATGGTCCCCTGACCCCCGGAGTCCCCGTGACCGCGCAGGTCAACCGCCAGAACCCCACCAAACTCCCTCAGGGCCGTGACAACTTTCTTGACATGGCCCTGCTGGCGGTTTCCGGTGAAGCCATGGGCAAGCACAATCCCGAGGGCGAGTGGATCCGAATCGGTCTTGGCGTGCGCGGAAGTTGAATGGGTTCCAGCAATACGCACCGCGTCACGGGTATAGAGGGTGAATTCGGAGTGCACGGTCCTATTTTGCCGGCTGGGCTTGGCGACTTATTCGGCACCTATATCTGCGTGAAATATTCGATGGGTACTCTTGGTCCAGATTTAGGAGGTCGCATGCGGATAGTTCTCTTGACCCGCGCCATGCACTCTTCCGCTGAAGTCCTGCCGGCATTGGCACTTCTCAACCACAGTGTTCGCGTTTTGGGTGCCGAACCTGCCTCGCTATTGGCAGTTGATAACTCCGATGTTGTACTCGTTGACGGACGCATGGATCTCTCAGCGGTTCGTAGTTTTACCCGCTTGCTGTGCGACACGGGTGCGGGTGCGCCCGTTCTGCTAGTTACCACCGAAGGAAACCTCACCGCGGTCCAGGGCGACTGGGGAATTGACGACTTCATGTTGAACACAACTTCGCCTGCGGAACTTGAAGCGCGATTGCGGGTTGCAGTTGCTCGTTACAACATCAGCTTAGGAATTGACGCGAATCGCAGCCCCGAGGAAATTAATCTCGGTGCGCTCCACATTGACGAGGCCAGTTACACCGTTCGCCTACATGGCCGTCCCCTCGACTTAACGTTTAAAGAATTTGAGCTGCTGAAACACTTGGCCCAACATCCAGGTCGAGTTTTCACTCGCGCTGTTTTATTGCAGGAAGTCTGGGGGTACGACTACTTCGGTGGCACCCGCACCGTTGACGTACACGTTCGTCGCCTCCGCGCAAAACTTGGTTCAGAAAATGAAACACTCATTGGCACTGTGCGAAATGTTGGCTACCGATTTGTTCTTGCGGCACCCGAAGGTGAAACCGGGCGCGTCAATCAATTGCAGTCGTAACTCAATATGTCGAATCTAAAACCGGTTATTTCAACATTAGTTCTCGAGCACCTTGATTCCACACAAGTGGATCACATAAGTCAACTACTCAACAAAGCAACCGAATTTGATGGCGTTCGCCCATTAAGTGAACATGCGTGGTTGCACCTTCACTCTGGTGAAAGCGGCCTGCACATTCTTGGATTATTCGACGATCACATTGCCGGGTACGCGCACGTGGACGTCACCGATCTCGTTGAAGGAACAAGTGCCGAGTTAGCGGTCTCCCCAGATTCACGAAAGGGTGGAATGGGTCACGCCCTAGTCGAACAAGCCCTGAAGCTCTCCCCCGACGGTCGGTTGCGTTTGTGGGCGCACGGGCTCACCACCGGAGCACAATCACTTGCCGACTCACTCGGCTTCGTGCTTAGTCGTTCACTGTGGCAAATGCGCCGGTCACTTTTCGCTCCGCTTCCACCAGCGCAAATTCCAGCCGGGGTGCGCATCAGGGCTTTCGACCCATTAACCGACATTGCCGGTGTGTTAGCGGTTAATGCCCGGGCATTCGCTGACCTCCCTGATCAAGGGGGCTGGGGTGAAAACGACATTTTGACGCGGCTGGAAGAGTCGTGGTTTAAGGCCGAAGGGTTCTTCATCGCCGTTGATTCACAAACGGATGCGATCATCGGTTTTCACTGGACCAAAGTGCATGGTTCAGGTCCAAACGGGTCGGGTGCACATGGTTCAGGTGTGCAGGGCTCTGACCACAGCCACGAAGCGATCGGCGAGGTGTACGTGCTCGCGGTTGACCCACAAATCCGGGTTCCAGGACTAGGCCGGGCCCTGACCGCAATGGGATTGACCTACCTGCGCAGCCTCGGACTGCGACAGGCAATGCTTTATGTCGATTCCTCCAATGAGCGGGCCATTTCCCTTTATGAAAGCTTAAAATTCGTCCATTGGGATACCGACGTGATGTACCGGCGGCCAATTCAATAATTTCGCTGCACTTCACCCATTGATCACCTTCGGCTTACCTTCGGGTACTTTGTCGTGGCACGATATGGCCATGAGTATCTCGGATTTCTCTGCTGACGGCCCCCCTACCGGTGAATTTGCGGCGATTATTCTCAAAGATGACTACGCGAGCGACCTGCCAGCCAATCGTTTCCTTGACCGGGAACTCTCGTGGCTTGCATTTAATAAGCGAGTCCTAGACCTGGCCGAGGACACCGGCCTGCCACTGCTTGAACGAACGAAGTTTCTCGCAATTTTCGCGAGTAACCTTGACGAATTTTTTATGGTGCGAGTGGCCGGTCTCAAGCGTCGCATTGCGACCGGCATTGCTGTTCGAGCCGCTAGCGGACTCACCCCAAAGGAGGTTCTCGAAAATATTTGGGAACGTGCATTCGCATTGCAGCGCCAGCAGGCCGATTATTTTCTGAACACCATTGAACCCGAACTCAACGAAGCCGGTATTCATGTTCTGCGTTGGGATCAACTCACACCCATTGAAAAAACCGAAATGGATTTGTTCCACGACTCCAAAGTCTTCCCAATTTTGACTCCACTCGCCGTTGATCCTTCACACCCTTTCCCCTATATCAGTGGCCTTTCACTCAACCTTGCTGTTGTGGTTCAAAATCCGATAACGGGGAACCGGCTTTTTGCCCGTGTCAAAGTTCCACCATTGCTTCCACGTTTCATTGAAGTCGGACCCGCGCGCTACGTGCCACTTGAAGACATCATTGCCGCGCACTTGAGTGACCTGTTCCCCGGAATGGAGATTCGGGAGCATCACGCATTTCGGGTTACCCGCAATGAAGATGTTGAAGTTGAAGAAGACGATGCCGAGAATCTGCTTCTAGCCCTTGAGCGCGAGTTGATGCGCCGGCGCTTTGGACCTCCTGTGCGACTTGAGGTCGAAGAAAACATTGATCCCTATGTCCTTGACTTGCTGGTGAGTGAACTTGATGTCACTGATCTGGAAGTTTTCCGGCTTCCTGGACCACTGGACTTAACTGGCTTGTGGACGATTGTTGGATTGGATCGCGACGATCTCAAGCAACGCAAGTTTGTTCCTAAGACTTCACGAGCTTTGTCTGACGTGGAAAGTTCCAGCGCTCCTGACATTTTGAGTATCGTGCGCGAGAAAGACGTACTGCTGCATCACCCTTACGACTCGTTCTCAACCAGTGTGCAACTTTTCCTCGAACAAGCTGCTGTTGACCCAAACGTTCTTGCCATTAAGCAAACCCTGTACCGCACCTCCGGTGACTCTCCAATTGTCGACGCACTAATTCTTGCCGCCGAGGAAGGTAAGCAAGTACTCGCAATCGTTGAAATCAAAGCACGCTTTGACGAGCAAAATAATATTGATTGGGCTCGCAAGCTTGAGCAAGCCGGTGTACACGTTGTCTACGGACTCGTTGGGTTGAAAACCCACAGTAAATTGTCCATGGTAGTGCGCAATGACGGTGACCAACTCCGCCGTTACTGCCACATTGGTACCGGCAATTATCACCCCAAGACCGCGCGCCTCTATGAAGACTTTGGGCTACTCACCAGCAATCCGCAGGTGGGTGAAGACGTGTCAAACCTGTTTAATGTTCTTTCTGGTTACTCGATGAACACCGATTACAACCGACTACTTGTGGCCCCCCACTCGGTGCGAACCGGGCTGATCGCCCGGATTGATCGGGAAATTGCGCACCAACTTGTAGGGCGCCCTTCGGGTATTCGTTTTAAATGCAATTCACTCGTTGACGAAGCGATCATCGACGCGCTTTACCGGGCCTCGATGGTGGGTGTTCCCGTTGATATTTGGGTTCGCGGTACTTGTGCGTTGCGCCCTGGAGTTCCAGGTCTCAGTGACACGATTCGAGTGATTAGCGTGATGGGGCGCTTCCTTGAACACAGTCGGGTTTTCACCTTCACCAACGGCGGTAATCCCTCCGTTTGGATCGGTTCAGCCGATCTCATGCACCGCAATCTTGATCGTCGGGTCGAGACCCTGGTGAGTATTTCAGATCCTGAGCAAATCGTGCAGATTGAAGATTTGCTCAGCTTGGGGTTTGCCCCAGGTACCGCGGCGTGGGATTTGAATTCGGACGGAAGTTGGACCCGACGGTTGTTCAATGATTCAGGTGAGCGCCTCACCGACATTCAAGAACTCTTGATTGCAATTAAGAGTAGGCGTACGAGCGCCCTCGAGTCGGGAGTGTTGACCGGTGAAGTCTCCTAGATCACGTTCACTAGCTGAGTTAAAACTATGAATTCCGCCCCCACGGCCACGCACGTGGAGACGGAATTCAAGTTCCGAGTCCCGATGGATTTTGAGTTGCCAAGTTTCCCAAAATCCCTTGGCACTTGGACTATCGAATCAGTCCGGGATATGGACGCAAGGTACTGGGATACAACTGACGCCACCCTCCTGCGCTGGGGAATCACCATGCGGATTCGCACCGGGGGCGGAGATGACGGCTGGCACCTAAAAATCCCAACTTCCCCCGCAAACAAAACCAACGGCGCGAGTGTGCGCACCGAACTTCACCGTGACGCATCGAGTACAACCCCACCGATAGAGTTCCTCGAATTGCTCTCAGTCATCTTGCAAGGATCTCAAGTTGTACCCATTGCGCGCGTTCAAACCCAGCGCAAGCCCCGAACACTTTCCGACTCACGCGGCGCAGCGATTGAAGTGGTTGACGACTTGGTGACTCTCTCCCGCGGTGATCAAATTGTTGACACGTTCCGTGAAATCGAAATTGAACTTATGAACGACAAGGCGCTCCCAGAAGCCCTCGTGATCTGTGAGATTCTGCTCAATGCTGGGGCCCAAACGAGCACGGTGAGTAAGGCAGCCAATGCATTTGGAGCAGCCGCGAAAAAGCAACCCGATATTCCGCAACTCCCCATGCCAGATAAAGGAGATCTGGCATGTGATCTGATTCGCTGGGCGATCGCCCGGCAGGTACGCAAAATCTTCCATGCTGAACTCGGCAGCAGGATGACTCATGAAACACGGTCCCTCACCCACGAACTCGTTGGGCTAGTTGACTTGCTCAAGGCTCTCAAAAATTGGCTCAATGAAGAAGAACAAGAATTTTTGCGAGAAGACCTCGCCTGGCTCATCCGCGAATTGAGCATTGCCGCGGAATTGACCCGGCAGCACGAACAGGCACTGGTGGTTCTTGATTCACTGTCAGATCCACTTGATCGACATGTTGGTGCAACCGCGATTGATCAGTACTTCGCGAGTAAGCGCGAGGCGGCGCGATCTAGCTTGCAGGCCGCTCGTCGCAGTGACCGTTATCTGTTCCTATTCAACGATTTAATCAACCTTGCCCGCGTACCCGCCGTAACCCCCGAGGCCTACGAGCCAAACAGCATTTGGGACAACATTTCTCAGGATCCGTGTGATCAACTCGCGATCGCTGAGCATTTTGCGGGCATCTTTAAAAAGAAAAGTAAACAGAAACAAAAGAATCTCACGTGTTCAAAGGGGTTGACGGGGCCGATTGATGTGCGGGAACTCATTCGAGCAATCGCGCTTTCTGGCAAGAGTGATCCGGCGGGAATCTTCGCACTCGGCCTGGCACTGAGCCGGAAGCCAAAGGCATGAGCCCAATAGTTTCTGCCGCGGGTACCATTCTCATTCGTAATAATGAAGTGTTGCTTGTTCACCGTCCACGCTATGACGATTGGTCATTTCCTAAAGGCAAAGTTGAAGGTGCTGAACTTCTCCCGCTTACCGCGATTCGAGAGTGTGATGAAGAAACTGGTTTTCTTGCCGTCCTGGGTCCAAATCTTGGTATCGATCGGTACGACATCCCCGAAGGTGAAAAGGAAGTGCACTACTGGCGAGCGAATGTCCGTGAGGATCTTGGATTTGCACCGGATGAAGAAGTCGACAAAATTGCTTGGATTCCAATGGGCCAAGTAGGAGATCACGTGACGTACGAGCAAGATTTGGAATTTTTGCAACGCGCAATCGCAATGCCAGCAACATCACCACTGATTATTCTTCGCCACGCGAAAGCAGTTAAGCGTTCGGATTTCGCCGGCAAAAACGACGGTGATCGACCGCTCTCAGGTCGAGGACGCCGCCAATCAAAAATAATTTATGAAGTACTCGAGGGTTACGGAATTGAACACGTAATTAGTTCACCGATGCGGCGCTGCCAAGAAACTTTGAAAAAGTTTGTGAAACAGCTTTCCACCACCGCCACCTTGGTCGACGTGATCAGCGAATGGGGCTACGAACAAAAACCCGAGGATCTTGATCCTGCAATCGAGTTGGCGGTGAATGACCCGGCACCTACTGTCTTATGTTCACACCGGCCTGTACTGGATGCAATTTTGGACACGGTGGCTAAGATCGGTGGAATTTCGAAAACCGAGCGTAACGAAGGAATCTGGTCGACCAAACTTTCCCCCGGTTCCTTCGTTGTGGTGCACCGAGCATTTGACCTTGATGGCCCTGTAAGCACAGTGAAAATTGTGGCGACAGAGCACCATGAGGTCCCTGGGAATCAAGAATCCTGATTCGTTCTCCTAGAAGTACTTAGTTGTTCATCTTTTGTTCACTTTGAGGGTTCATTGTGTCCACTCTGTGAACGTAATTTGGCCTTTCAGGGTCAAAAGTGGCCGCTAAGGTGAACTAATGGAAAACGAATCGGAGTTTATTAATGGCGCAGTTGAAGCGAACGCTCCTGGTAGCATCGCCCGTCCTTGCCGCAGCCCTCGCACTCAGCGCATGCGGCGGCTCTAACAACTCATCTGGTGACGCCGGTGGCAGCGGTCAGATTCGGATTGATGGCTCCTCAACCGTCTACCCCCTAAGCGCAATCGCTGCCGAAGACTTCCAGGGCGCCAACCCCGGTATTCAAGTCACGGTCGGTTCCTCAGGCACCGGCGGCGGATTCGATAAGTTCTGCCGCGGCGAAACAGATGCCAATGACGCTTCACGACCGATCAAAGATTCAGAAGTGCAGGCTTGCGCTGATAACGGAATCGAATACGGCCAACTGACCGTAGCCATTGACGCTCTGACCGTGGTCGTAAATAAAGACAATGACTTTGCCAGTTGCCTAACAACCGATCAATTGGCGGCAATCTGGGGACCTGATTCAACTATTTCTAACTGGAATGAAGTTGATCCTTCATTCCCTGACGAACCGCTTCCCCTATTTGGTCCAGGAACCGACTCGGGAACATTTGACTACTTCACCGGTGAGATCAACGGCGAGGAAGGCTCCAGTCGAACCGACTTCACCCCCAGTGAAGATGACAACGTGATTGTCCAAGGTGTCGCTGGTAGTAAGGGCGGCCTAGGCTACTTTGGCTTTACCTATTTTGAGGAAAATGTCGACAAGCTCAAAGCACTTGAAATAGATTCAGGGGCAGGGTGCGTTGCACCTAGTGTTGAAACTGCCCGCGATGGTTCCTACACGCCCCTTTCCCGCCCACTTTATGTTTACCCATCGGTTGCGTCTCTGGCTGATCCCAGTGTGGCCGAGTTCTTCCAGTTCTACGTTGACAACGACGCTGAAATTGCGAAGGCCGCACTCTACATTCCACTGAGCGACGAAGACCAAGCTAAATTGATAACTGATTTCGAAGCCCTCCTGACTCAAGCAGGAAATCAGTAATCGCAATAATGACGACTAACTAATGGCAATAAACACTGCGGATGAGACTGCCGAGGGGTTATCCCTTCGGCAGTCTCATCCGCGCTACGGCGAAAAAATAATTCGTTTAATACTTGCGCTCGCAGCATTCGTTTCAATTTTCACCACTTTTGGAATTGTTATTTCCCTGCTAATTCCTTCCATTGAATTCTTCCTCGAAGTACCGATCACCGACTTTCTTTTTGGCACCGTCTGGACTCCACTATTCAAAAATGGTGAGTTCGGTGTCCTCCCGCTCCTGAGCGGCACAATTGTTATCACCGTGATTGCGATTGCTGTTGCAATTCCGCTCGGGCTTGGCGCGTCCATCTACCTTTCGGAGTACGCATCAAGTCGCGTGCGCAAGGTGCTTAAGCCAACCCTTGAAGTACTCGCCGGTATTCCCACCGTTGTATTTGGTTTCTTCGCACTCGAATTTCTCACCCAGTTGGTTTTGATCAAAATCTTCCCGGGTATCGAAGTCTTTAACGCACTCTCAGCCGGGTTGATCATGGGAATCATGATTATTCCCACCATTGCTTCGCTCTCAGAAGATGCAATGGCGGCGGTTCCCTCGGGTTTGCGCGATGGCGCCTACGCACTTGGGTCAACTAAGCGCCAAACGGCGATGAAAGTTGTCATGCCCGCAGCGCTGTCGGGAATTGTTGCCGCGTTCGTTCTTGGTATCTCACGAGCAATCGGTGAAACCATGATCGTGACAATTGCCGCTGGTCTGCAACCGCAATTGAGTTTCAATCCACTTATTGGCATGCAGACCATGACTTCTTATATCGCCGCGGCTGGCTCTGGTGACTTAGCAACCGGGTCCATCGAATACAAATCAATTTTTGCAGTTGGCATGCTGCTATTTGTTCTGACTTTCATCATGAATATTTTCAGTATTCGTCTGGTCCGCCGGTTTAGGCAGGCCTACCAGTGAGTCAAATACACGTTCACAATCAACTTGCCGGCAAGGGAACTCCCCTTCGGGACCGAGTCTTTATGTGGTTGCTGTTTCTCTCCCTGGCTATTGGAGTGTTAACCCTGGCAATCCTGCTCATTTACGTGACCGTTAAAGGCTGGCCACGGCTAGATATTCGACTGTTCACCAACATGCCGTCCGTGCGTGATGCGGAAAACGCCGGTGCGCAATCAGCAATTACCGGAACCATCTGGGTTATCTCTTTCACCGCATTGATCGCGCTTCCCACCGGCGTGATGGCTGCCCTCTACCTTGAAGAGTTTGCCCGGCCCGATAGTCGCTTCCAGCGCTTCATCGAGGTCAATATTCAAAATCTGGCCGCAGTGCCATCAATTGTTTATGGCATTTTAGGTCTTGCTGTTTTTGCCCGCGCCTTGGCACTGGGTCAAAGTGTGATCACCGCGTCACTGACCCTCGCTCTGCTGGTGCTCCCAGTGATCATTATTTCCACGAGAGAAGCATTGCGGGCTGTCCCAAGAAATATTCGTGATGGCTCACTAGCTCTGGGTGCCACCGAGTGGCAGACGGCCTACCGGCAAACATTGCCCGCTGCGATCCCAGGCATTGCAACCGGAACAATCTTGGCACTCTCTCGAGCAATCGGTGAAGCGGCGCCGCTACTACTCCTTGGTGCCGTCTCCTTCATCACATTCAATCCCGACGGGGTCCTGTCCGACTACACGACCCTCCCCATTCAGATTTTCAACTGGACTAAAGAATCGCGTGAGGAATTCCAAGTCCTCGCTGCAGCAACAATTGTGGTCCTACTCTTCATTTTGCTCGCCATGAACTTCGTGGCGATTTGGATCCGCAACCGAACCCAGAAGCGCTGGTAGCGCAGGCA
>JBDNFH010000076.1:0-5155 GCA_041689915.1 Candidatus Nanopelagicales bacterium
ACTTACCGGTGTACAACTGAATGTCAACGTGGGCAAATGGTTCTAACCGGCCGCCGATTCGACTTGAAGTTTTGCGAACACCGCGGGCGACCGCTCGAACTCGACCGTGGCTCCGGGTCAAAAGGGTGACGATCCGATCAGACTCGCCTAGTTTTTGAGCACGAAGCACCACTGCTTCATCACGATAAACTGGCACACTACATTCTAGGCGGCTACATACCGGATATCCGCACCAAATTTCCGAAGGGGAGCGGCATGTCTGAACAGGATGAACCTGGGCAGGATCAATCAGCACGCCCCAAGGGCAATATTCAATTTATTGCCCTTGAGCCCAGGCTCCTGCGGCGATCAATTCTCCTGGTTCTGATCGGTGTTTTGATATTTCAGGTAGTGACCTGGTCTTTCTCCCTCCTGGCCGGCTTCCTGTTCAATCTGCTCCTCGCCTGGCTACTGGCGATTTCCATTGACCCGATCGTTACCGGGCTGGCCGACCGCGGCATGAGACGAGGACTCGCCACAGCAATTGTGGCCGTCACCGGAGTTGCCTTAATTGGTGGCTTCATTGCGCTATTCGGTGGAGCGCTTGCAACCCAGATCGCTGAACTCATTGCTGCCATGCCGGCCCTGATTTTGGACGTGGTTCGGTGGCTCAATTCAACATTTGGGGCCAATATCGATCCGATTGAAATCACCTCCAATCTGAACCTCACAACGGAGCAGATAACTACGATCGCCACTTCACTTGCAGGTGGGATTTTCGGCGTTGTCTTTAGCGTCCTTGGTGTTGCTTTCAGTTTGCTTACTGTTCTGGTTTTCAGTTTCTACTTCGCAGCAGACTCACCGCGGATCAGGCGGTTTGTCGCTGGCTGGCTCCCCCACCACCGACAGATTGTATTTATCAACGTATGGGAAATCTCGGTACGTAAAGCGGGCGGATTCCTGATCTCCAAGCTCGCCCTCGCGACTCTGTCAGGCGCCGCTCATATTGCTTTCTTTTATCTCATTGATATCCCCTACTGGTTACCCATGGGAATTTTTGCCGGGTTGGTCAGTCAATTCATTCCCACAATTGGCACGTATATCGGTGTCGCGCTCCCCGCCCTATTCGCAGCATTTGAGCAACCAATTGACATTTTGTGGATAGTCATATTTGCATCCGTGTATCAGCAGTTTGAAACCTACGTGTTCACCCCACGAATCTCCACCGCAACCATGGATATCAATTCAGGGGTTGCCCTTGGCTCCGTTTTCGTTGGTGCGGCACTCTTTGGTCCAATCGGCGCAATTATCGGTATCCCGTTGGTGGCGATTGTGATTGCGGTTATTGAGGCCTACGGTCACCGCTACGACCTACACCCAGAGGTTGAAGAACGAACCGCGATTCGTCGAATGCGCACACCGGTTGAGATTATTCGCGAGAGAGGCGAATCAGAATCCGAGCCGACGTAACTGCTTTGGGTCTCGCTGCCAATCCTTTGCAACTTTAACTCGAAGATCAAGAAAAACTGCAGTTCCAAGAAACTTTTCAATCTCGAGCCGTGACTCAGTTCCCACTCGCTTGAGCCTTGACCCGCCCTTGCCAATCACAATCGCCTTTTGACTGTCGCGCTCAACGAACAGATTTGCGTAGATATCTGTCAGAGGGAAATTCTCTGGTCGATCTTCGCGCAAAGACATATCTTCAATAGTCACGGCAATTGAGTGCGGTAACTCGTCTTGAACACCTTTGAGAGCGGCTTCACGGATCAGCTCCGCAATAAAAATTTCTTCGGGTTCGTCGGTCACCGTGTCTTCGGGAAAGAACTGTGGGCCAGGTGGCATCGCGTTCATGAGTTCATTGACCACTACGTCGACCTGATCATGTGACTTTGCGGACACTGGAATGATCGAGTTCCAATTCAGCCCGACTTCTTGTCCAAGTTTCGCAACCGCCAGAAGTTGCTTAGCAATTTGTTCTGGGTTAACGAGATCAGTCTTGGTCACCAGCGCAAAGTTAATACTCTTTGACAAGCCAGCTATTGATTGCGCGATGAATCGATCACCGGGCCCGATCGTTTCATTAACTGGAATGCACAGTGCAACTGCATCAACCGTGGAATACGTGTCTTTGACTTCGTCATTGAGTCGTTGACCCAGGAGGGTTCGGGGGCGGTGAATTCCAGGGGTATCGACCAAGATCAGCTGGCCGTCAGGTCGTGTAATGATTGCGCGAATCACCCGACGGGTGGTTTGCGGGCGGTCTGAGGTGATAGCCACTTTGGTCCCCATCGCTGCATTCAATAGGGTGGACTTTCCCGCATTCGGCCGACCAACAATTGCCGCAAAACCACTCTTGAAATCTGCACTCGTCATGTGGTGACTACATCCGATCTCTGCGTGTGCGATACCTGGTCTGTGACCGATCTCGCCAACAGGAGCAGCGCAAGAAGTATCAATATGAATCCCACTACACCAATGGCTGATATCGACTCACCCAAAACAATTACTGCCAAGATAGTGGCAACAAGTGGCTCAGCTAAATTCAGTGTCCCAATAGTCCCGGCAGGCAAGATCCGCATACTTCTGCCAAACAGCCAATAGGCCGCAGTGGTCACGACCAACCCAAGCCAGAGCGCTGCCGCGATCCCGCTTCCGGTCAGAATCCAAGAACCAGATGTTAGGGCGAATGGCAGCATAATGATCGCACTGAGCGCGAACGCGGCGGCCAACACGGACGTGGACGCAGCGCCTTCGCCGGTGATCCGCGCACCGATATTGGTAAACACCGCATAACTTGCAGCCGCGGCCAAGCCAGCGGTGATTCCACCTAATGGAATATCTCCCTGCGGCGGTCTCCCAACCAGCAGGACAAGACCCAGCACTCCGATCGCGGTTGCAGCCCACCACACTCGAGTAGGGCGTACCCGATTCCATGCCCAACCGAGTAGCCCCGCACACCACGGAGCGGCCGAGAGGGTGACCAGGGTGCCAAGCGCTACCCCTGCCAGAGAAACACTGAGAAAGAAAAAGAATTGAAAAGTGGCAACGCCAAGCCCCATGATCCAAATAAGTGGAGCGCGGTAAAGGTGCATAAAGGCAAATCCCCGAGTCAGAACCACTAACCCAATAGCGCCAATAATTAGTCGCCAAGCCGCAATCGATGCAGAACTTGCATCAAGGATTAACAGTGCACTTGTCGTTCCCGAAGTACCGAAGAGAACAGCAGCTCCTAGCATGGAAAGAACTCCTACGCGGGAACTAATCTGCGTCACGCGCTAAGTCCTCTTCGTTCACGGTACTTTCCTCAATCGGACCATACGGCATGACTCGAACAAAGCCGATCCGGTTTCTGCGACCGCTACCCGCTTCGGCTACTAGTTCCCAGCCTTGAACTTGAATATGCGAGTCTGCAATGGGAACCCGCCCGAGTCTTTTTGCCATAAGGCCCAGAACCGAGTCGACTCCCTCTTCTTCGGAGTCAATGTCAATGTCAATCAACTCGGCTAAGTCCCCGATATTCATGCGAGACATCACTCGAAAACCGCCCACTTCCAAGACTTCGACTTCAGGGGCTGCGGTGTCGTATTCGTCGGCGATCTCGCCCACGATTTCTTCGAGAATGTCTTCAATTGTGACAATTCCCGCCGTGCCGCCGTACTCGTCAACAACAATTGCCATGTGAATCCGAGCCGCCTGCATATCCCGCAAAAGGTCGTCGGCCTGCTTGCTGTCTGGAACGAAATAGGGAGGCCGCATGAGGTCTTCAACTTTTTCAATATGCTCGGCATCACGGTATTCAAAAACCCTTTTAACTATGTCCTTGAGGTAAATAACTCCAACAATGTCGTCAGCGTTCTCCCCAATTACCGGAATCCGGGAGAACCAGGAGCGCAGACCTAGTGACAAGGCTTGACGCAAAGACTTGTCGCGTTCAATGAAAACCATTTCGGTGCGGGGGACCATTACTTCACGTGCAAATGTGTCACTAAGTTCAAATACCGAGTGAATCATGGCGCGCTCGTCGTCTTCGATCAATGAATCACTTGACGCCATGTCGACCAGGTCTCGCAGCTCGGCTTGGGAATCAAATGGGCCTTGGCGAAATCCTTTACCTGGCGTAAGGGCATTTCCCACGTGAATCAACAGTGTTGCGATTGGACCAAGAACTGCAGCAAGGAATCGGGCCGGCCCTGCACTTACAAGTGCAATTTTCTCCGAATGAATTCGACCAAGGGTTCGGGGAGCGACACCCAACCCAATGTAGGAAACCAAAATCAACATGGCAGCCACGATTGCGAAGGCAGCCACGACGGGCATGTCACTTTCGTCAACCAACCAATTAACGCCGTGGTAACTCACCAGCACAAAGGCGGTGATGCTGGCGATAGTTGAAACGAACAGCAGTACGTTGACATAGCGTGGACGGTCATCAATCACGCTTAAAAGTCGAGTAGATGCCTTGCTTTGTTCTAAATCTTCAACTCGCGAACGCGAAATGCGACTGATTGCAGATTCAGCACTTATCAGGAGTCCCGCTAAAACCATCAAGATGATTGAAACTGAAAGAATAATAATCACTGCTTGCGCCAATCGCTCAGAAGAGTGTCTGTGAGAGTGAACATGTACCGGTGCGCCTCTTCCTCTTGGTGATCTAGTCCGAGTAAATGCAAAATACCGTGGGTCACTAAGTATTCACACTCCTGCTGCAGAGAACGGCCGGACTCGATCATTTGGGGTGGCAAGAAGTCTGGGCAAATAACAATGTCGCCCAGGAAACCGCTCTCGCTCACAATGCCTTCTGCAGGCATTGTGATCTCGTCAATGGGAAATGACAACACGTCGGTGGAACCTGGTTCCTGCATCCAGTCCTCATGCAGGGTGGTCATGCGTTCGTTGTCAATAAACGTGACGCTCATGCGAGCTTCCGGGTGAATGCGCAAGTACGCAAGGTGGTGTACGGCTAGCTCACCAATGGCGGGCAAATCAATGAGCGCTGCGGTTTCATTATCAATTTCAATTAGCCCAGTGCTCATGCTTCAGTGCTCATGCTTCAGTGCTCATGCTTCAGTGCTCATGCTTCAGTGCTCATGCTTCAGTGCTCATGCTTCAGTGCTCATGCTTCAGTGCTCATGCTTCAGTGCTCATGCTTCAGTGCTCATGCTTCAGTGCTCATGCT
>JBDNFH010000077.1:0-3703 GCA_041689915.1 Candidatus Nanopelagicales bacterium
CCAAATTCCTTGTTCACCCAGTCAAAGTCGTGCCTCAGGCAACTGCTTAGTTCGGTAGAGCAGGAAACCAGTGTGGAGACTCGGTGGGCGAGGATCTTTTACGCCTACGGTTCCGGGCAGCGCGAGGGGTCCCTAATTCCTTCTACCATCCGGGCATGGCGTGCCGGGTCAGCACCGGAACTCCGAGACACAGAAAGCGCTATTGACCTCATTCATGTCGAAGACGTAGCCAGTGGGCTCGTCGCGCTGACATTGCAGAGTGGCCCCTCAGGGGTTTTCAATTTGGGCTCAGGTGTAGCGACGAAAGTATCTGACGTGGTCGAATTGGTACGCGACCAGATCTCGGGCCAGCAGAAAGCGGTCGAACTCGACCGGCGATTCGGAAACAGCGCAACGTGGGCCGACATCGGCGCCATGAATCATTCCTTTGGCTGGAGCCCAAAGATCTCGCTACCCGAAGGTATTGGAAGGATGCTCTACTAGGACTCGTTTTGCTCGGGTAATCCGCAACAGTGGGGGGTTGTAATGATGTCAAGCGTGAAACAGGCAGTAATCCTCGCTGGTGGCCGAGGTAGTCGACTGGCACCTATCACCGACTCGCTCCCCAAACCCATGGTCGACGTGAATGGTGAGCCATTTTTGTCCCACCTGATTCGACTGGTCACAAACCAAGGAATCACTGAAGTCGTCATTCTGACTGGCTACCGTGGTGACCAGATTCACGAGTACTTTGGAACGGGCGAAAACTTCGGAGTTCATATCAAGTACTCCCACGGACCCGAATCGTGGTCGACAGGCGAACGAATACACGCCGCAAGTCCACTATTGGATCTGTCCTTCATCCTCTTGTATGCCGACAACTATGTTGCCTTCAATCTTGCAGCGCTGCTAGCACAACCCGGTGCGGCCAACGCAGGCATGATCCTGACCGTGTGTCCAAAAACACAGGGCAACATCATCATGGCCCCCGACGGAGCCGTTGCGCGGTATCTTCGGGACCGCTCCACCGTCCCCGGGGAATTTGTTGAGGTAGGTTTTTCCCTGGTTTCAAGGGATCGCGTTCTTGACGCGCTGACTGACTCGGAGGGTTCCTTGCCGGGGGCTATTGATTTATTGACTCAGGCTGGTGGGGTAGCGGCTCACGTGGTTCACCACCCGTATTTCAGTGTGTCCGATCCCGAGCGCTTAAAGCGCACGCGGCTCGCCCTAAGCCATCGCCGGGTGCTTCTCCTTGACCGCGACGGAGTGATCAACGTCAAAGCAGGCCGCGGGGAGTACGTGTCCCACTACACGGATTTCCAACCGATTGAGGCCAACTGGGCGGCTCTGAAAATGCTCGCCGAGCAGGGCTTCACCTTCGTGATCATCTCGAATCAGGCCGGTGTGGCGCGCGGGATTATCGATCCGCGGGATCTTGATGAAATTCATAAGCGGATGGTTGCAGCGTTGGGGGAGATTGGCGTAGATGTCCTCGGTGTGTACGTGTGTCCGCACCACTGGGATGACGGATGCGACTGCCGAAAGCCCAATCCTGGAATGTTCTACATCGCGGCAGCAGACCACTCACTACTACTGTCAGATTTAATCTATGTTGGCGACGATATTCGCGACGAATCCGCCGCCCTCTCAGCAGGTTGCACGCCAGTGATCACTGGCCCCGAAGCGAAACAGGTCGAAGCTAGCTCAACAGCTGGGTTTGCAGACCTTATGGAGGCGATACCATTCCTGCTTGACCATTACAAATGCCAGGAAAAACACCAACCAGTTGACGAAATGAACGGAAGCTGATGAAGTCAAGTTCCCTCCACGCGGTCACGACTATGACGCCACTGCGGGTGAGTTTCCTTGGTGGGGGAACAGACTTTCCCGCATTTCATGCTACGCACGAGGGGCTCGTGGTCAGTATGGCAATTAAGCAGTTCATATACGTCACTGTTAAACGCCACAGCCCACTATTCGGCGAGCGGTATCGCATCTCATATTCGGAGACCGAGCACGTGAACTCTCTTGGTGAGATCCGCAATGAGATCGTTCGCTCATGCATCGAGTTGATTGGCATTCAGGAACCGCTCTTTGTTTCGACGGCGTCCGACGTTCCTGCGATGTCAGGGCTGGGCTCTTCCAGCAGTTTCGCCGTCGGTTTGCTCAATGCACTCCACCTCATGATTGGTGAGCCAGTATCTGCGGGGCAACTCGCCGAGGAAGCCTGCGAAGTCGAGATCAACAGGTTACAGAAACCAATTGGTAAGCAGGACCAGTACGCGGCCGCTTTCGGGGGACTCAACGCCTTCAGGTTCCATACTGATGGCCGCGTTAGCATCGACGCCATTACTCTCGATCGGCGGACGTATGCGACGCTGAACGACCTAGTTTTGCTGTGGACTGGAATGCAGCGAAAGGCTGAGTCGATCTTGCATGAGCAAAACGAGCGAACAGCGGAGAATCAGCACGGGCTCAAAGCCTTGGTAGACCTTAGTGTCGATTTTAAAACTGATCTTGTGAGCGGGGACCTGACGTTACAGAGACTCGCTGACCTACTCACACAGAGTTGGCATATTAAACGTGGCTTGGCCTCGACTATCACATCTAGTCCAATAGATGTGATAGTCGAGAGCTGTTTGAGTGCTGGTGCTCTTGGTGGAAAGTTACTGGGTGCTGGAGGTGGCGGGTTTCTACTGATGTGTGTCCCGCCGGAGCGCAAAGACGAATTCATGAGACAGGTCACTCCACTCATACCTGTGCCCGTCAGGCTCGAATCTCAAGGCTCTCGAGCCTTGAGTAGCGTATCCGCATGAGGAGCAATAAATACCTCGATCTGACGATCCCCTTAGTTACGCCAGCGAATGGAGTTCTATTATCCAAATCCAGAAACGAAGCCTTAAGGCAGCCCACGGGCTTAGTGCAGTTCGCCTGGAACGATCAAGATCCATTTCTATACAACAGGATGTTTGATGAAACTTTAATTTCCTTTGACGAGAATTACTGTTCGGTCGTGAACGATATTCAAGGGCTTACTACGGTTCCTACCTTGAACTACCTGCCTGGAATTCTGGAATCACATCTTTCTCCGAATCCAGTAATCATTGATATCGGGTGTGGCCAGGGAGAGTTTGTTAAAGCCCTTAGGAAAAGTGGAGTGGATGCTATCGGCTACGACCCTGTGCTACGGCGTGCGGAGAGTTTCTTACATCCTGAATATTGGAGCCCTGCGGCTCCGCCTGCAGACCTTTACGTTATGCGTTGCGTGCTTCCCCACATTCCTGATCCTTGGAACTTCTTGCAGTTGATCGCAGAATCCAGTCCACGCTCGCTGGTACTCATTGAGTTCCAACGCCTGGAGTGGATTTTTGACAACGATATGTGGTATCAAATCGGACACGGCCACGTCAATTTTTTTGCCGCGGTCGACTTCGAATGCCGATACAAGGTCATCGATCAAGGCCAGTTCTCCAATGGCGAATGGGGGTGGGTCCTAATAGACCCAGCAACGTTTCACGTTCCACGAGGTCGAGAGTGCCTCATTACGGCGGAACTTGATGCGCTTCTCACCAATAGGGAGAGGACCCTTCATGTAGCGGCAGAAATATCTGGGCCTTTGGCTATCTGGGGTGGGGCTGGTAAGGGCGCGGTTCTGGGTCATGCATTGCTAAACTCTTCAACTTGTGTTGTTGCGGCGGTGGATGCACATCCAAATCGCTGGGGG
>JBDNFH010000078.1:0-4127 GCA_041689915.1 Candidatus Nanopelagicales bacterium
AACCCGATCTCTTGTGGGGGGCTTAGTTAACTCTATAGTACAATGGCGTGGTGAGCGTCAAAAACGGGGTGAAAAGACGCTTTCCACTGCAGCCCAATTAACATAGTGAATTAACGTGAACGGACAAAGGGCTCTTCCCGATTTGGTAGAGGATGAACGCATGAACAGCGCATTTGCAAGTCCAAATTCAGAAGACCAAGAGCAAAAAGATTACCTAAGCAATTTAACGATCATTGTTCCCACGTATCAGCGGCCGAATGATGTATTACAGACCGTCAAATTTTGGTCAGGGAGAGGGCCACAACTAGTAGTCCTAGACGGTTCACCAAATCCCGTTAAAGATGATGGTCTATTTGACTCTGTGAAAGGTCTTACCTATGTGCACCTGCCAGAGTCGATCCAATTCCGGCTAGCCCACTCCGCTCGATACATCCAGACTGATTACGTGACTCTAATGGGTGACGATGAGGTGCACATGCCAAGTTCACTCACGGCTTCAATTAAGGAATTGGAAAGGAACCCTGAATTAGTTAGCTGTGTCGGATGGGCGGTTGGTTTCTCGTTCCGTATCAGTAAAGGATCGACACCGGAGATTCTTGGACACTCATGCTACCCGAACCTGTACTTCCTTGAGAATAATCAGAAAAGTGCTCAAGAACGCTTGAGTGCGCATTTTGGTCAATACGTACCATCCAACATCTACAGCGTGGTCCGAGCAGATGCTTACAGAAATGCTGTGAAACTGATCGGTCTGCCGGGCGAAAGAGTGGGTGGTCAAGCAGAGCTCGAATATGAAATAGCGGTCTTATACCAAGGTGGAAATAGGGTATTGCCCAACTTACACTGGTTGAGAAATTTCGGGGATTCCGGAAATTACACGCAAGATGCTGACACAAATCCTGGAAAGATGTTTTACGAATGTTTTCTTAGCCCTGAATATTCGGCTTGGAAGGACGAATTCCTGTCAACAAGATCGGAGATCTTGGCAGAAATAGATGGTCAAGAAGTCGCGCAAGTACGAATTTGGTTGGAAGAAGCTCTACAGCTCTATTCAGATATCTGTGCAGAAAATCGTTCCACTCCGACGCTAGCAGCGCAATTGTCTTTCTTTTTGCGGAAATGCTTGCACACTGTCATCCCAGAGGATCAGCATTACAAAGTGCGAAAAATCTTGAGATTGGTCAGGCGTCAAGATCCTAGTCTAAGTTTGCAAGAAGTCGTTAGAAATCTGAGTTTGAGCGGTATGAATTATTCGAAAGAGGAGTTGACTCAAGTTATCCATGAGCGCTTCCAAGCATGAGGATCAATTAACTCTCGGCATGAATCACGCCTATCCGTGTCCGTAAAAAGTAGCGAATCTCGGAAACTGATTCCGTTCGAACTTATGGCCCGTAATTTGCAATTTTGGAATAGATATCCATGTTCTTGATGTGCTCTTCAACGGAACAGAGTAGTGAGCTATCCACGCTGAGGAAAGCTTCCATTTGTCGGAAAAAGCCTGGCTTGAAAGCGGTATCAAGTGTGTCATCAAGAGTAACTTCTTGGACATCGAATGAGCCATGGCGCATTCCATGGAGTTTCTCCATAGGGCGAAGGATCAACCTGTGATTCAGGGTCATAATTTCAATACCCCACCGGCCTGGAGCTTCCCAGTCGGATAGGTAAGAAAACAATGCTCCGGACTCAAGCGTTCCTGCTCCCGCGAAGCGTGATGATGTTGGATGTCCAGTCAATTTTCCGTTGGACCAAGATTGCCAATTTGTTGGCTGACCGCATAGATGGAAGACTAAGTCAACGACATGTGTGGAATTTGCTAGGAACCATCTCCGGCGAACTTCTTCCGGATAAGAATCGGATTGCATCAGTTGTTTGGGCTCATTGAACTCAAAAAAAACACTTGTGACACCGCCATCAGCTTTTATGATTTGATGCAATTCCCGTGTCGATTCGTAGAAGCGCCTATTGTAGGCAATCGAGACGAGGCATCCTGTAGCAAGTGCGGCTTCTCTGATATCCATTAGCGATTCGATGGACAATGAACCTGGCTTTTCAATGAGAATGCGCTGCGCTCCAGCTTCGATTAGTGAAAGGGCTGCATCTGCAAGTTCAGTGACCGGTAGCGCTAGCACAGCAATCTTAGGTGAGATTCCTTTTGCGAGGGCCTTTGTCAGACCGCCCGTTTCGACAGGTATTCCAGTTTCGTTGGTAAACATGTCCGCTGACTTATCTCCGCGCCCAATTACCGTGAAATCAACGCTCAGTGCAGTCATAACTCTCGCGTGTGCGACGGCTATTGCACCTGCGCCAACAAGCCAAGTGGTGGTCATCATGTAATCCTTACAGTCTGTAACAAGTTACCATGAACATTTCGTTGGTAGTCCAACAATTCGGTCAAATAGATCGCGTGATCGTCACGGACATCCTCAAATTTCGGCAGGGCACATTGACTTGTGTGCAATATTTCACGCACAAGGTCGGACGTGAGTTCACTTTGGTACAAACTTTTTCCTTGCAGGTTTCCTTTCAACAAAGAACCTTGCGCGGTTCCTGCTGTTTCATCGATCACAACATCACCAAGCGATGCTCGAATACGTATCTTGATAGGGGAAACGGTGTCATTCTCTGATGTTCGTCTAGATTCTAATACAAGTTCACTTCCTTGAGAGAAATGATACTTCAATTTCCCAGTGAATCCCACGAATCCTGAGCGCTTGGACTCCATCCAATCGCTATCAATGAGAGAGCAATCCAAGCTGACTAACTCTTCATCTGTCAACCACCTGACAAGATCACAGAAGTGGCTACTATTCGACGCCAAATTCCAATCGGTTCCTTCAACAATTATGTTCATGGGGTCAATCTCATGGAGTTCAATTTTCAATTGTTGATAAAGCGGCCACAAGCGCCTCGCGTGGTTAACCCAACATCCCTTGCCCCTTTGCACGAGTGTCGTTAGGTTCTTCAAATCATCGAGCCCAGTTGTAAGTAATTTTTCAAGAATCAAATAGTTGAATGTTTTTCTTTCGAGGAAAGAATTCAAACTCTCGAATCTAACGTCTGCGGTAGTGCCACTAATAATGAGGTCGAAATGATCGGGCAGCTCATTTGAGGTGGGAGAAAACCCTACGGAATGGTGGCCAATATCTATAGAGTAGGTGCTTTTCCATGTTTCGAATTCCGACATGGAATTGATCGCAGGATCCTGAAGCCAGATATCTAATGGTTCGCTGCCCGACAAGAGACCCTGTACGTACCGAGACCCCAATTGGCCGACCCCGACAATGGCGATCTGGGGGTTTGGTTGACCAGGCTCTTTAACCAGCGACTCTTCCATAAAACTATTCCTTCTTGCCGAGAGTTATTAACAGTTAAGGCTAGCAATTACGAACGGTGAATCCAAGTATCACCCTGAACTATTTGGAGAATGGTCTGTCATTGGTTTTTACCTACCCTTGACGAATCCGTGCCGTGGGCGTTCTTGTCAGATATTTACCCGGGCGCTGGTTGACGTCCTCGTAAAACGCTTAAAAGTCCAGTTGTACTTTCCTTGGAGCGTATACTTTTGTGTCACTGGCCTCGAATTGCAAAGGACAACTATGTCTCTACCCATCGTCTTTAGCGCTACGTCTGCTTCTATCCAAGAGGCTATGGCCGCCATTGGACGTGGTACAGCGAGTGCTGCTTTTGCCTTAACTCCCGACGAGGTTTTGGTGGGCGTTGTAACTGATGGTGATATTCGACGAGCACTGCTGGAGGGTGCACGAATGTCAGATCTGGTAGCGCCTTTCATTCAGGAGAACCCGGCTGTCGTAACTGAAACGGAGTCCCGATCCACGGTGCTTGACCTGATGCAGGCACGCGCTATATCGCAGGTACCAATCGTGAATTCCACTGGCCAACTCGTTGGCGTTCATCTTCTGCGAGAATTATTAGGACGGGTCGAAAGGCCAAACTTGGCACTCATACTCGCCGGTGGCCGGGGTACCAGGCTTCAACCTGTTACCGATGACCTACCTAAGCCGATGATCCCAGTGGCGGGGACCCCGATTCTCGAACGTGTCTTGAACCATCTTGTTGGTTTTGGACTCAACAGGATTGTTCTGTCGGTTGGCTACCAGGGACAAATT